>NZ_JBFUBW010000051.1:0-35318 GCF_056405555.1 Variovorax sp. P1_G12
GCGCAGAACAAGTCGGGACGTCGCTCGGCGGTGGCCGACGAGATCGCGCAGAGCGAGGGCTATGCGATCTCTCAGCGCAAGCGAAAGCTGATCGAGCAAGGCTTCGGCTGGGCCAAGTTCGTCGGCCCCATCCGCCAGGTGATGGTGCGCGGCATCAAGAAGGTCGACCAATTGTTCGTGCTGACGATGGCCGCCTACAACCTCGTGCGCATGCGGACCTTGGCAGAAGTCCGTCCGTTGACCCCGTAGAGGGGAAACGAGAGCCGAAAACGGGCCCTCGAAGCGGGACAACGGCGACGGCAGCGAGCCTGAAACGTCGAAATCCCGCAACCGCCCACTTCAGGACGCCGGATGACTGCGGCTCGCCTGGTACTTCAGCGGCCTGCTAGGTCTTGTTTCGCTTGTAGTTCTCGATCTTCTCCTTCAGCTCCGTGTACTGCTCGCAAGGCAGCCAGCAGAGCTTGTTGAGTGCCTTCAGATGCACTTCGGCATCTTCGAGACGTCCCACCTGGAGATAGGCTTCGCCCATGTATTCGTGGGCGTCGCGATGGCGGGGATTGATCTGCAGGGCTCTTTCGTAGTGCTTGAAGGAGTTGTCCATGTCGCCCATGTGCCGGTAGGCGAAACCCAGCAGGTTCCAGGCGTCCGCGTTGTTCGGGTCGGTCTGGATCACCAGGGTCAGCCGCCCGACGGCGTCGGTCCACTGCTCCGCCTTGATGGCGGCTTCCCCGGCGCGGTAGTTGGGGTCGACGTTCTTCACTTCGGTACCGCCGCCACCCCCACCGCCGCCACCCCCACCGCCTCCGCCGCCTCCGCCGCCGCCGCCGCCCGCAGGCCATGCCGGAAAGCTCAGGAAGACGAGGCACACGGCTGCCGCCAATGCTCTTTTTCGCATGATGAGTGCTCCTAGATCGTTACTTCCCAGCCCTCGCCTTGTGAGTAGTCCGCCAGTTCGCCCCGGCTGAATTCGATCTCCGCGGCGCGCGGGTGTCAACACGCAACCGCATAGACAACTTGCGCCCATGGTGTTTGGCCGCTTCGGTTTTCTCCCGTTGCTCTGAATGCCCACGATGTGACAGCGCTCGGCCCGATCCCTAGAATGAGCAATGGCGTACGCCAGAACATGGTTGGTGGGACTGGTCCTCCTTGCCTGCGCGGTGGGAGCGGCCCATGCCCAAGCCGTGCCTGCCACCGCCGCCTCGGCCGACGCCTCTTCCGCCGGGCAAGCCGGCACGGTCGTCCTGATGGAGGTCGACGGCGCGATCGGCCCTGCCGCCGTCGACTACCTGCACCGCGGACTCAGGCTGGCAGCCCAGGAGCAAGCCCGGCTCGCGGTGATCCTGCTCGACACCCCCGGCGGGCTCGACAGCTCGATGCGCCGCATCATCAAGGACATCCTCGCCTCCCCGATCCCGGTGGCAACCTTCGTGGCGCCGGACGGAGCCCGCGCCGCCAGCGCAGGCACCTACATCCTCTACGCCAGCCAGATCGCGGCCATGGCGCCCGCCACCAACCTCGGTGCCGCGACGCCGGTCGAGATCGGCATGCCGACACCGTCGGCCCCGACGGCCAAGCCCGACGGCCAGGGGTCCGGGGCGGCGCCGGATGCCATGGCGGCCAAGCGCTTGGCCGACGCCTCGGCCTACATCCGCAGCCTGGCGCAGCTGCGCGGGCGCAACGCCGACTGGGGCGAGCAGGCGGTGCGCGAATCCGTCAGCCTGTCGGCTTCGGAGGCGCTGCAGAAGAACGTCATCACGCTGATCGCGCTGGACGTGGCCGACCTGCTGCGGCAGGTCGACGGCCGCGAGGTGCGCACCCCGCTGGGCGATGTGCGGCTGGAGACGCGGCACGCCCAGGTGCTGGTGTTCGACGCCGACTGGCGCAGCCGCCTGCTGTCGGTGGTCACCGAGCCCAGCCTTGCGCTGGTGCTGCTGATGGTGGGCATCTACGGCCTGCTGTTCGAGTTCTCCAATCCGGGCTTCGTGCTGCCCGGCGTGGTGGGCGCGATCTGCCTGATGCTGGCGCTGTACGGGCTGCAGATGCTGCCGGTCAACTATGCCGGCCTGGGGCTGATCTTCCTCGGCGTGGCCTTCCTGATCGCCGAGGCCTTCCTGCCGACCTTCGGTGTGCTGGGGATTGGCGGCATCGCGGCCTTCTCGATCGGCGCCGTGCTGCTGATCGACAACGACGCCCCGGGCTTCGGCGTGCCGCTGTGGCTGATCGCCGTGCTGGCCGCGGCCTCGGCGGTCTTCATCCTCGTGGTGGCCGGCATCGCCGCGAAGAGCCGGCGGCGGCCGCAGGTGGTCGGCGTCGCGACGCTGGTGGGCGCCACCGGCGAACTGGTCGAGTTCGCCAACGGCGAAGGCTGGGCCCAGATCCAGGGCGACTACTGGAAGGTGAGCGGCGCGGACGGCCTGCGCCCGGGGCGGCGCATCCGCGTGACCCGCGTGCAAGGGCTGGCCCTGCAGGTGGCCGAAGACAACCCGGAGGGCCCGGCAAGGGCTTGAACCATGTTCTTCAACTTCAGTGTCGTCCTGGTGGCGCTCCTCATCCTGCTGCTGGCGATGATCGCGGCGGCCTCGCTGCGCATCCTGCGCGAGTACGAGCGCGGCGTGGTGTTCCAGCTGGGGCGCTTCTGGAAGGTCAAGGGGCCGGGGCTGGTGATCCTGATCCCGGGCGTGCAGCAGATGGTGCGCGTGGGATTGCGCGTGATGGTGCTCGACATCCCGAGCCAGGACGTGATCACGCGCGACAACGTGTCGGTCAAGGTGAACGCGGTGCTCTACTTCCGCGTCATCGATCCCGAGAAGGCCATCATCCAGGTCGAGCGCTACCTCGAGGCCACCAGCCAGCTGGCTCAGACCACCTTGCGCGCGGTGCTGGGCAAGCACGAGCTGGACGATCTGCTGTCCGAGCGCGAGCGCCTCAACCTCGACATCCAGAAGATCCTCGCGGCCCAGACCGACCTCTGGGGCATCAAGGTGACCAACGTCGAGATCAAGCACGTCGACCTCAACGAGAACATGGTGCGCGCGATCGCGCGGCAGGCCGAAGCCGAACGCGAGCGGCGCGCCAAGGTGATCCATGCCGAAGGCGAGCTGCAGGCTTCGGTGAAGCTCGCAGAGGCGGCCGAGATCCTGGGCCGCCATCCGCAGGCGCTGCAGCTGCGCTACCTGGAAACCCTCACGGTGATCGCCGCCGACAAGAATTCGACCATCGTGTTTCCGCTGCCGGTGGATCTCATCGGACCTCTGCTGAAGAGGTGGGCCGAGAAGCAGGGCGACGCCGAAGCGCCCGGGGCGTAGCGGCTCGCCGGGTCCGACGGCGCTCAGGCGCCCGCGTCCTCGAACGCAAGGCCGACGCCGTAGACCGATCGGACCCCGTCCGCCGCCAGGCGTTCGAGGTTGAACTTCACCGACAACCGGCGCTTCTGAATCAATCCGCGCCGCCGGGCGGCACGTACCAGCGGGTCGCGGCCAGCTCGGGCTCGTCGTGGGCCTGCAGCAGTTCCCAGTGGCGGTCGGCGTCCTCGACGAACAGGTCGCGCGCGATCGCCTGGGCCAGCCGCGTGGCGCCGATCGCGAGGCCGGGAATGTCGCCGGCCAGCGCGCCATGGCTCATGGTCGCACCCCAGTTGAAGAGGCGCATGCGGGCCAGCGCCGGGGCCCGAGGGCCCGCCGGCTCGGCGCTGCGCAGCTCGAAGCCCGGTCCCAGGTAGGGAAAGCGCGCCGGTTCGGGATGGTGCTGGGCCTCCGTCGCCGAGACGTGGCGGGCCCAGGTGTCGATCTGCGCGGTGAAACCTGCGATCTCGGGCCGGTCGATCAGGTCGACGTCGAAACCGGTGCCGAAGATCACCGCGTCGAAGCGCTCGCTGCCGCCGTCCGGCAGGGTGACCGTCACGCCATCGGCGTCGGCTGCCACGTCCTCCCAGGGCGAGCCCAGACGCAGCTCGAAGGCGTCGTGGGCGTCGCAGCGGCGGACGGTTTCCCAGGGCGGTGGCACCTGCTCGTCGAAGATGTAGGTGTAGACCCGCCACTTGCGGGCGTCGTCAAGCCCTTCGAAGCCGCGCAGGAAGCCGTGGCTCGAGGCCGCCTTGCTCTTGTTGACCTGCGGCAGCTCGGTGCGGCGCGCGAACAGGGTGACGCCCGCGGCCCCGGCTTCCAGCGCGCAGGCCGCGTTGTCGAAGGCCGAGGCGCCGGCGCCCAGCACGGCGATGCGCCGCCCCTCCCAGGCCGCGAAATCGATGGCATCGGCGGAATGGAACACGCGGGCCGCCGCCAGCGGATCGTCGCGGCGCAGCGACGGGAAGGCGGGCCAGCGCGGTGCGCCGCTGCCGTCGCGGCCGAGCGCGAGCACGAGCTGGCGCGTGCGCACCGTCTCGCGCCGTCCCTGCGGGTGTTCGAGCTCGATCGTGAGCAGGCGGCCGTCTTCGGCCGGCGACACCGAGCGTAGCGCGACGCGGTTTTCCACCGGCAGGCCGACCGTGTCGCGCACCCACAGCAGGTAGTCGCGCCAGTCGACCCGGCCGATCTTGTGCAGCGCCTGCCAGCCCGGCGTGGCGCCGTCCGCGGAGGCGTCGCCGGCGCCGTGCTGCGCCTCGTACCAGGCGCGAAAGCTCAGCGAAGGCACGCCGAGTTCGGGCCCGCCCACGTGCTTGGGGCTGCGCAGCGTCAGCATGCGTGCGTAGGTGCCCCAGGGCCCTTCTTCGCCGCGCGCGGCCTGATCGACGACGCGGATGTTGGTGACGCCTTCGCGGCGCAAGGCATAGGCCGCCGTCTGGCCGCACATGCCGGCACCGGCGATCAGCACGTCGAGCACCGGTGCTTCGGCGGTCGCCGATTCGGCCGGCAGCACCCAGGCGGGCGGCGGCAGGTTGATGCGTTCGAGATCGTCGCGGGCCTGGGCCGCGAGCCGGGCCAGCGCCGCGGCGTTGCGCGGGCTGGCAATGAATTGCAACGGCACCGGGGGCAGTGCATCGGAAGAGGAAGCGTCGGAAGCCATGGCCTGAAGATAATCCAGATGGGGCAGCAGATAATCCCCCGATGCGAATCCGCTTCACCAAGATGCAGGGTGCCGGCAACGACTTCGTCGTGCTGGACGAAACCCGCAGCCCGCTCGGACTCCGCGCCGCGCAGTACCGCTTCCTGGCCGACCGCCACTTCGGCGTCGGCGCCGACCAGATCCTCTCGGTGCGGCCGTCGCCGGCCGAGGGCATCGATTTCCAGTACGTGATCCACAACGCCGACGGCGGCGAGGTGGAGCAGTGCGGCAACGGTGCGCGCTGCTTCATGCGCTTCGTGCGCGAGCACAGCCTCACGGCCAAGGATGCGGTGCGCGTGCAGACGCTCGCTGGCGTGATCGAGCCGCGCATGGGCGCCGACGGCCGCGTGACGGTCGACATGGGGGCCCCGGTCTTCGAGCCGGCCCGGGTGCCCTTCGACACCGCGGGCCTCGATTCGCAGCCCGAAGGCGGCTGGCACAGCTGGCACCTGGCGCTCGACACCCATGCCGGCAGCGCCATCGTGGCGGTGGCCGTGCTGTCGATGGGCAATCCGCACGCGGTGCAGATCGTCGCCGACGTCGACAGCGCACCGGTCGCCACCCAGGGCCCGCTGATCGAGCACCATCCGCGCTTTCCGCAGCGCGTCAATGCCGGCTTCATGCAGGTGGTCGACCGCGCCCATGTGCGCCTGCGCGTCTTCGAGCGCGGCGCCGGCGAGACGCTGGCCTGCGGCACCGGCGCGTGCGCGGCGGTGGTCGCGGGCATCCGGCTCGGCCTGCTCGAGCGCCAGGTCGACGTCCAGACCCGGGGCGGACTGCTCACCATCGAATGGGCCGGCGACGGTGCACCGGTGCTGATGACCGGCCCCGCGGTCACCGTGTTCGAAGGCAGCATCGAGGTGCCGGACCCGTCATGAACAATTTCAACTCCAACGCCATGAACCCGATCACCGAAGACGATATCGCCAACTACCTGTCGAACACGCCCGACTTCTTCGAGCGCCACGCCCAGCTGCTCGGCCAGGTGCAGCTCACCAGCCCGCACGGCAATCGGGCCGTGAGCCTGCAGGAGCGCCAGGCCGAGATGCTGCGCGAGAAGATCAAGGCGCTGGAGCACCGCGTGATGGACATGGTGCGCCACGGCACCGAGAACGCGGTCACGGCCGACCGCCTGCAGCGCTGGACCCGCGGCCTGCTGACCACCCGCGACCCACGCGCGCTGCCGGCACAGATCGCCGCTCAGCTGCAGGCCCTGTTCATGGTGCCGCAGACCGCGATCAAGATCTGGGACTTCGACAGTGCCTACCAGGACGAGGCCTACGCCCAATGGGTCAGCGACGACGTCAAGGCGCTCGCCACCTCGCTGACCGCGCCCTACTGCGGCCTGAACTCCGGCTTCGAGGCCGCCGGCTGGCTCGCCGAGCCGCAGGCGGCGGTCTCGATCGCGCTGATCCCGCTGCGGCCCGAGCCCGAGGCGCCGGCATTCGGCCTGCTGGTGCTGGCCTCGCCCGATGCCCAGCGCTACAACGCCGAGATGGGCACCGACTTCCTGGAGCGCATCGCCGAGCTGGCCTCGGGCGCGCTGTCGCGCCTGCGTCCTTGAGCCCGAGCCTGCGGCGCGGTCTGCTGGGCGCGGTGGCGGTTCTGCTGCTGGGCTATGTGTCGATCCACGCGATGGTCTGGCGGCATGCGCTCGCGCGCCTCGCAGAGTCACCTCAGCGCCCGGCCGACGCGGCGCTGATCCTGGGCAACCGGGCTTACAAGGACGGCAAGCCGAACCCCTGCCTGACCGGACGGGTCGACGCCGGCATCGCGCTGGCGAAGGCCGGCACGGTCCGCCAGCTGGTGTTCTCCGGCGGCGTCGACAGCGAGGACGGCCGCATCGAGGCCGAGGTGATGGCGCAGCATGCGCGCAATGCAGGCTACCCCGGACTGCTGCTGCTGGAGCCGGTGTCGCAGTCGACCCGCGAGAACCTGTCGATGTCGCGCGCCGTGCTGCAGGCCGCGGGCGTGCGCAGCGTGATCATCGTGACCGAGCCCTACCACCTGTGGCGGGCCGAGCGGCTGGCGCGCGCGTCCGGATTCGACCGCCTGTTCGATGTCCAGTTCGCCGCCGCGCCGACCAGCTGCTGGCAGCGCTGGGGCATGGCCTTCAAGGGCGCGTTGCGCGAGCCGCTGGCCATCGTCAACAATGCCGCCAATGGGTACTTCTAGCTCGCCCCCAGGTTGGCTCACTTCGTGTAGCCGCCCACCCCCTCGCCGGGGGCGATACCAGCGGCCCGGCAAAGCCGGTTCCGCGGTATCCCTGGAAGGGGCTCCATGGTGAGTCCGAATTGGATCGAAAAGTATCTGGAGCATGTGCGGGTGGAGCGCCGGCTGGCGGCGCGCACGGTCGAGCTCTATGCCGTCCACCTGGCGGTGCTGGCGCAGAACGCCGCCGCGGCCGGCCTGGCGCTGGACCAGGTGCAGACGGCGCATGTGCGGCGCTGGATGGCCCAGCTGCACGGCGCCGGGCGCGAGCCGCGCGGCATCGCGCTGGTGCTCTCGTGCTGGCGCAGCTTCTACCGCTGGCTTGGCCATGAGGGGTTGGTCGGATCGAACCCGGTGCAGGACGTCCATGCGCCCAAGGCCGCCCGGCCGCTGCCGAAGGCGCTCGCGGTCGACGATGCGGTGCGGCTGGCCGAGCTGCGCGACGCCGAGGCCGACCCCTGGGGCGAGGCGCGCGATCGCGCGATCGTCGAATTGCTCTACGGCTGCGGCCTGCGTGTCGGCGAACTGACCGGCCTGGATGTGCGCGCAAGCAGCACGGCGCGCGGCTGGATCGACCTCGACGCCGCCGAAGCCAATGTGCTGGGAAAGGGCAGCAAGCGCCGTCTCGTGCCGGTGGGCAGCAAGGCGATCGAGGCCCTGCAGGCCTGGCTGGCGGTGCGCGACGGCTGTGCGGCGCTCGGGGCCGCGCGGCTGCGCGACCCCGGGAGCGCCGCGGCGCTCTTCATCGGCCGCAATGGCACCCGCTTCTCCGCCCAATCGGTGTGGAAGCAGCTGCGTCAGCGCAGCCTCAAGGCGGGCCTGCCGGCGCCGGTGCACCCGCACATGCTGCGGCATTCGTTCGCCAGCCATCTGCTGCAGTCCAGCAGCGACCTGCGCGCGGTGCAGGAACTGCTGGGCCACGCCAACATCTCGACCACCCAGGTCTATACGCGGCTGGATTTCCAGCATCTGGCCCGCGCCTACGACGCCGCGCATCCGCGGGCCCAGGCCCGCGACGAGGGCCCGCCGCCGATCGGCGAATCATTGCAAAAGAACAAGGGTAGGAATCCATGAAAGTTCTCCGTCTGCGGCCCGGCAAGGAGCGTTCGCTGCTGCGCCGCCACCCCTGGGTATTCGAGTCCGCGATCGCGAAAGGCGGCGGCGATGCCGGCGAAACGGTCCGCATCGAGTCGGACGACGGCCGCTTCCTGGCCTGGGCCGCCTACAGCCCGCATTCGAAGATCCGCGCCCGGGCCTGGAGCTTCGACGAGACGCAGCGCATCGATGCGGCTTTCCTGGCCGCGCGGGTCGCGCAAGCGGTCCGGGCGCGCGAGCTGTTCGACCTGCAGAGCGACGGCGTGCGGCTGGTCCACGGCGAGGCCGACGGCCTGCCCGGACTGATCGTCGACCGTTACGGCGACACGCTGGTGGCGCAGTTCCTCTCGGCCGGCGTCGAGCGCTGGAAGGCGCCGCTCGCCGACGCGCTGCTCGCCGCCACCGGCCTCGACAAGCTGTATGAACGCTCCGACGCCAGCGGCCGCGAGCGCGAGGGCCTGAAGCCGGTGACCGGCTGGCTGCGCGGCAGCGGCCCGACCGAGCTCCAGATCCGCGAGCACGACTGGCGACTGGGCCTGGACATCGCCACCGGCCACAAGACCGGCTTCTACCTCGACCAGCGCGACAGCCGCAAGCGCTTCGCCGAGCTGGCCGGGCAGCGCCGCTTCCGCCGGGTACTGAACTGCTTCTGCTACACCGGCGGCTTCACGGTCGCCGCGCTGGCCGGCCTGAAGGCGGCGGGCGCGGTCGAGGGGGCCGAACTGATCTCGATCGATTCCTCCTTGCCGGCGCTGGAGCGTGCCCGGGCCCATGTGGCGCTGAACGGCTTCGAGGGCGCCCGTACCGAGTTCCTCGATGCCGACGTCAACGCCAGCCTGCGCCGCTTCGTCGACGAGGGCCGCCAGTTCGACGCCATCGTGCTCGACCCGCCGAAGTTCGCGCCGACCGTGGCCCACGCCGAGCGTGCCGCGCGCGCCTACAAGGACATCAACCGGCAGGCCTTCAAGCTGCTGGCGCCCGGAGGGCATCTGCTGACTTTCTCTTGTTCGGGCGGCATCGGGGCCGACCTGTTCCACAAGATCGTGGCCTCGGCCGGCATCGATGCCGGGGTGGACGGCTACATCACCGAGCGCCTGGGCGCCGCGCCCGACCATCCGATGACCATCGAGTTTCCCGAGGGCGAGTACTTGAAAGGGCTGGTGGTGGTGCGCAAGTAGGCTTTGCCCCTGCCGCAGCGCGGCCGGGCGCCGCTCGCTAAACTTTCCGCCTTCCCCGATCCCCCCTCGTTTCCCCGGAGCACCCTCAATGGCCCTTATTCCCGCCACCATCCTCACCGGCTTCCTCGGCTCCGGCAAGACGACCTTGCTCAAGCGCATCCTGAGCGAGGCGCACGGCCAGAAGATCGCGGTGATCGAGAACGAGTTCGGCGAGGAGAACATCGACAACGACATCCTGGTCACCGAGTCCAAGGAGCAGATCGTCCAGATGAGCAACGGCTGCATCTGCTGCACGATCCGCGAGGACCTGCGCGAGGCCCTGCAGCTGCTGGCGGCCAAGAAGCGCAAGGGGCTGCTCGACTTCGACCGCGTGGTGATCGAGACCACCGGCCTGGCCGATCCGGGCCCGGTGGCCCAGACCTTCTTCATGGACGACGAGATCGCCGAGAGCTATCTGCTGGACTCGATCCTGACCTTGGTCGATGCCAAGCATGCGCCCCAGCAGCTCAACGACCGTCAGGAAGCGCGCCGCCAGGTCGGCTTCGCCGACCAGATCTTCATCAGCAAGAGCGACCTGGTCGCCGCCGAGGAAACCGATGCGCTGATCCACCGCCTGAAGCACATGAACCCGCGCGCGCCGCAGCAGAAGGTCCATTTCGGCGAGGTGCCGCTCAAGGACGTGTTCGACCTGCGCGGCTTCAACCTCAATGCCAAGCTGGACATCGACCCCGACTTCCTGAAGGAGGAAGAGGCCCACGACCACCATGACCACGCGCCTGGCGAGCATTGCGACCACCCCTCGCATGCGGGCGAAGGCCATGGCCACCACCATCACCACGACGACGATGTCAAGAGTTTCGTCTACCGCTCGGACCGGGCCTTCGATCCGGCCCGACTCGAGGACTTCCTCGGCGCGATCGTCAATATCTACGGTCCGCGGATGCTGCGCTACAAGGGCGTGCTGCACATGCAGGGCACCGAGCGCAAGGTGATCTTCCAGGGCGTGCACCAGCTCATGGGCAGCGACCTCGGCCCGGCCTGGAGCGCCGACGAAAAGCGCACCAGCCGCATGGTGTTCATCGGCATCGACCTGCCGCGCGAGATCCTGGAGCAGGGACTGGACCAGTGTCTGGTCTAGGGAGAAACACCCCCGAAGCGCCTGCGGCGCCTCCCCCTCGAGGGGGCGATACCAGCGGCCCGGCAAAGCCGGTTCCGCGGTATCCCTGGACTTGGACAGTGCCGGTTTCATGGGCCGCGGTGCTGCGGCACTGATCTCTCTATACAATCGCGCGCCTGTTCCGGGGGCTGCGATTGACCTTCTTTGACCAAGTGTGACTTCCGGCATAGGGCCGGGCGCGTTTCCAGGCTGAATTCGGGGGTATAACCCCGGGGTTCGCCATCGGCGAGCACCCATGATTTGAATGCGCGTTCGAGTTCATCGAAGGAGCCAGTCACCGTGAAGAAACCCGCCGCAAAGCCCAAGCCCGCGCCGAAGCCGGCCGTCAAGACGACGGCGGCTGCGAAGCAGGCTGTACCCGCGGCGAAGAAGGTTTCCGCCAAGCCCGTCGCGCCGCCAAAGGCCCCTGCCAAGAGCAAGACCTCTGCCGCCACCGCGAGCGCCCCCTCATCCAAACCGGCCGGCCCCCGTGCCGCGCCACCTGCACCATCGACTCCCATGAAAAAAACGGCTGCCGCCTCCTCCTCTTCCGCCCCGGCGACGCCCGCAACGACCGCCGCACCCGCGCCCGCACGCGGGGGCCGCGTGTCGCGGCTGTCGCAGCTGACGGTCCCCTCCATGCCGCAATCGGTGGCGTCCACCGCAGCCAAATCGAGCTTCGTGCAGATCACCTCGAACGCGCTGGTGCCGCCGCCGCCGATCGCGGTCAAGAAGGATCCGAAGCTGGTCAACAACTGGAAGACCAAGTCCGCCGAGGAACTCACCGACGCCGAAGTGATCGCGATGCCGGACACCGAGTACATGAACGACAAGCAGATGGCCTTCTTCCGCCTGAAGCTGCAGGAACTCAAGCGCGGCATCCTCGAGAATGCCGGCGAGACGACCGAGCACCTGCGCGAGGACACGGTGGTCGTGCCCGACCCGGCCGATCGCGCCACCATCGAGGAAGAGCATGCGCTCGAGCTGCGCACGCGGGATCGCGAACGCAAGCTCCTGAAGAAGATCGAGCAATCGATCCAGCGCATCGATGCCGGCGACTACGGCTACTGCGACGAGACCGGCGAGCCGATCGGCGTCGGCCGCCTGCTGGCCCGTCCGACCGCCACCCTGTCGCTCGAAGCGCAGCAGCGCCGCGAGCTCAAGCAGAAGATGTTCGGCGACTGATCGCCCGAGGAGCCGGACGGAGACGCTGCGCATGGCCAAGGAAGATTCCGGTCGCTTGCTGTCCAAGGTGGCGAAGTTCGTTCGCAATCCCTTGAAGGATTGGTCCGAGCTCGATGCCGACGAGTCATCGACGCTCGAAAACGGCTACAGCCGCGAGATGCTCAAGGAGATGATCGAGCGGCGGCAGCGCAACGATTTCGTGCGCCGCCGCGAGTTCGACATGCTGCGCAAGCTGCGCCAGCGCGAAGCGGCCGGCGAGCGCGACCCCGCCGCCACGCCGTCCTCCTTCAATGTCAGCAGCACCTCCGGAAAGACGGAGGGCAGGGCGCTCACGCTCAAGAAGATCGATGAGATCGAAGAGCAGATGTCCCAGCAATGGTGGAAGGGCCGCAGCCCCCGCGGCGCGCCGGACAGCGAGGGCGCGGCCGCCGATGGCGCGCCCATGGCCGAGCAGCACGCGCGCGCCTATGCCGACACCGTGCCCGGCGTGCCGCAGGGCGGCGTCCAGGGACTGCAGGTGCAGCTGCCGGCCCACGACGGCAGCATCGAAGAAGCCGCGATCCGCTACGCCCACGGCGACGACGCGGGCGCCGAGGCCATCCTGCTGCAGGCGCTCGCGCCCGACAGCCCGAGCGGCGAGCACGACGACACCTGGCGTACGTTGTTCGATCTCTATCGCGCCATCGGCGATGCCGAGAAGTTCGTGGCCGCCGGCACCCGTTATGCGCAGCGCCTGAAGCAGCCGGCGCCCGATTGGATCTCTTTCCGCACCCTGGCCAACACCCTTCGGGCCTCGATCACGACGCAAACCCCGACGGGGCCGGTGCCGGCCGGTGACGCCGACTGGGCGAGCCCGCCGCGGCTCTCGCGCGAGGGTCTGCTGGGCCTGACGCGTGCGCTCGGCGCCGCGGGCCCGTCCTGGCGGCTCGACTGGAGCCTGCTCGACGCCATCGAGCCTGATGCCGCCGGACCGCTGCGGGCCCTGTTCACCCATTGGGCCGATTCGACCGTGCAACTGCGTTTTCGCGGCAGCGATCGCCTGCTGCTCGCGCTCGCCGAGGCCACGCCGGCCAACGACCGCGGCGTGGATGCGGTCTGGTGGCAGCTGCACATGGCCGCGTTGCGCGTGATGCACCGGGCGGACGAGTTCGAGCTGCTGGCGCTCAACTACTGCATCACCTACGAAGTGTCGCCTCCGCCCTGGGAGGATCCCAAGGGCGACTACGTGTCCCTCGACGGGGTCCCGGCGGCCAGGCCGGCCGCGGGCGCTTTCTCGCTCGACTCCGTGGCCGCGCAGCCCGCCGCCAGGCCGGCCGCCGCGGGCATCGGCAGCAGCGTGCTGGTCGGGGAGCTGGTCGGCGAATCGCTGTCGACCTGGCAGCGGCTCGACACCGAGCTGGGCGATTCGGCAAGCCCGACGGTGTCCTGCGCGGCGCTGGTCCGGATCGATTTCGCCGCCGCCGGAACCCTGCTCAACTGGGTCACCGACCATCATGGCCGCGGCCAGAAGGTCCAGTTCGTCGATGCCCACCGCCTGGTCGCGGCCTTCTTCGACGTCATCGGCATCGCCGACCACGCCTCGGTCGCCATCAGAAAAGACTAGCCGCGGCGCCCGCCGGGGGTTGAGATCCGGGCCTTTGCCCTGAGATTGCTTCGATGGAACAATTTCACGGAACCACCATCATCAGCGTCCGCCGCAAGATCGCCGGCGGCGCCGACCAGGTCGCCATCGGCGGCGACGGCCAGGTCACGCTGGGCAACATCGTCATCAAGGGCACGGCGCGCAAGGTTCGCCGGCTCTACCACGGCAAGGTGCTGGCCGGCTTCGCGGGCGCGACCGCCGATGCCTTCACCCTGTTCGAGCGTTTCGAGGCCAAGCTCGAGAAGCACCAGGGCCACCTGGCGCGGGCCGCGATCGACCTGACCAAGGACTGGCGCACCGACCGCGTGCTGCGCCGCCTCGAGGCCATGCTGGCGGTGGCCGACGCCACCACCTCGCTGATCATCACCGGCAACGGCGACGTGCTGGAGCCCGAGAACGGCATCATCGCGATCGGCTCCGGCGGAGCCTACGCGCAGGCCGCGGCCAAGGCGCTGCTCGACAACTCCGAGCTGCCGGCCGAGCAGATCGTCAAGAAGTCGCTCGAGATCGCCGGCGAGCTCTGCATCTACACCAACATGCACCACACGGTCGAGACCCTCTGAGAACCGCGAGCCACTCCATGTCCATGACCCCCCAGGAAATCGTCTCCGAGCTCGATCACCACATCGTCGGGCAGCCCCAGGCCAAGCGCGCGGTCGCGATCGCGCTGCGCAACCGCTGGCGCCGCCAGCAGGTCGAGGAGACGCTGCGCGCCGAGATCACGCCCAAGAACATCCTCATGATCGGCCCCACCGGGGTCGGCAAGACCGAGATCGCCCGCCGGCTGGCGCGGCTGGCCGACGCGCCCTTCATCAAGGTGGAAGCCACCAAGTTCACCGAGGTCGGCTACGTCGGCAAGGATGTCGATTCGATCATCCGCGACCTGGCCGAGATCGCGATCAAGCAGACCCGCGTCGCCGAGAGCGCCAAGGTCCGGATGCGGGCCGAGGACGGCGCCGAGGAGCGCATCCTCGACGTGCTGCTGCCGCCGGCCCGCGGTGCCGAGGGCGCGGGCGCCGATGCCGGCAACGCGACCCGCCAGGCCTTCCGCAAGAAGCTGCGCCAGCACGAGCTGGACGATAAGGAGATCGAGATCGACCTGGCCGAAGCGCGCACGCCGCTCGAGATCATGGGTCCGGCCGGCATGGAGGAGATGACCGAGCAGCTGCGCGGCATGTTCGGCCAGCTGGGCCAGGCCAAGCGCAAGACCCGCAAGCTCAAGATCGCCGAGGCGATGCGGCTCCTGATCGACGAGGAGGCCGCCAAGCTGGTCAACGAGGACGAGATCCGCACCCAGGCGATCCACAACGCCGAGCAGAACGGCATCGTCTTCATCGATGAGATCGACAAGGTCGCGAGCCGCAACGATTCGCAGGGCGCCGACGTCTCGCGCCAGGGCGTGCAGCGCGACCTGCTGCCGCTGGTCGAGGGCACGGCGGTCAGCACCAAGTACGGCGTGGTGCGCACCGACCACATCCTGTTCATTGCCAGCGGCGCTTTCCACCTGAGCAAGCCGAGCGACCTGATTCCGGAGCTGCAGGGGCGCTTTCCGATCCGGGTCGAGCTGCAGTCGCTGTCGGTGGCGGACTTCGAGAGTATCCTGACGCAGACCCAGGCGTCGCTGGTCAAGCAGTACCAGGCCTTGCTCGCGACCGAGGGCGTCACGCTCGAATTCACCCCGGACGGCGTCACCCGCCTCGCGAGCATCGCCTTCGATGTCAATGAGCGCACCGAGAACATCGGCGCGCGCCGCCTGTCGACCGTGATGGAGCGGCTGCTGGACGAAGTGAGCTTCGATGCCGCCAAGCTGGATGGCCAGGCGGTGCGCATCGATGCCGCCTATGTCGACCAGCGACTCCAGGCACTCAGTCACGACGAAGACCTTTCTCGATTCATCCTTTGAAATGTGGCTCGCCCCCAGGTTGCCCGGCACTTCGTGTCCGGGCGCCCACCCCCTGCCGGGGGCAACACCAGCGGCCCGGCGAAGCCGGTTCCGCGGTGTTTCACCGACGGGCCTGGCTGCGCCGGCCGGTGAATACTGGCGCTGGGGTTTTTTCTACGGCTGCGCGCAGCGCGCCTGTTCGTGGGCAGTCGCGGAACCGGCTTCGCCGGGCCGCTGACTGCGCCCCCGGTAGGGGGTGGGCGGGCTACACGAAGTGAGCCCAACCTGGGGGCGAGCTATCTCTTGCATTACTTTCATTGCGTGAGCTAAGTGCTTCATTTGCAACGGAATTCGGTGTTTCTGCGGTTGCAAAAACACCGCTAAGTCGTTGATTCCATTACAAAAAATACCTGTGACGTCCGGTTGCGCAGTAGTTGTTTCCTGCTACAGTGCAAAAAAGTGCAGTTAAGTGGGAAAAAGTGTCGAGTGAGGCCTGATTCGGGTCTCGCGGCAGCTCCCATCACCGGGGTCTCGTGGTCGTGTTTCAAGGCGCTTCATCGCTCAGTCTGGATGCCAAGGGGCGGCTCTCCGTGCCGACCCGGCATCGTGACGTCCTGAGCGCGACCGCCGAGGGCCATCTCACCATCACCAAGCACCCGCACGGCTGCCTGATGGTGTTCCCGCGTCCCGAATGGGAGAAGTTCCGTGAGCGCATCGCCGCGCTGCCGATGTCGGCACAATGGTGGAAGCGCGTCTTCCTCGGCAACGCGATGGACGTCGAGATGGACGGCACCGGCCGCGTGCTGGTTTCGCCCGAACTGCGCGCCGCTGCCGGTATCACGCGCGATGCGCTGCTGCTCGGCATGGGCAACCACTTCGAACTCTGGGACAAGGCGACCTACGACGCCAAGGAAGCCGAGGCCACGCAAGGGCAGATGCCCGACGTTTTCCAGGACTTTTCGTTCTGAGGCGCACTGTGGAACAACCATGGACCCATACGACCGTCCTGCTGCAGGAAGCAGTGGACGCGCTCTTTCCGGATGTGTCGCACACCACGGGAACGTACGTGGACGCGACCTTCGGGCGCGGCGGCCATGCCCGCGCCATCCTGGCCAGGCTGGGGCCGACGGGCCGGCTGATCGCGTTCGACAAGGACGCGGAAGCGGTGGCCGAAGCAGCGCGCATCGAGGATGCGCGTTTTTCCATTCGGCACCAGGGCTTCAGGGATCTGGGGGAACTGCCGCCGTCCAGTGTGGCCGGCCTGCTGATGGACCTCGGCATCAGCTCTCCCCAGATCGACAACCCCGCACGGGGTTTTTCTTTTCGTTTCGACGGACCGCTCGACATGCGCATGGACACCACGCGCGGCGAGAGCGTTTCCGAATGGCTGGCGACAGCCGAGCAGCAACAGATTGCGGAGGTGATTCGTGACTATGGCGAAGAACGGTTTGCTGTTCAGATTGCAAAGGCGCTTGTTGCTCGCCGACAAGAACGGGGCCCAATTTCAACCACCGCCGAGCTGGCCGAGCTCGTGGCTGGCACGGTCAAAACCCGCGAGCCGGGCCAGAACCCTGCAACGCGCACATTTCAGGCTTTTCGGATTTTCATCAACGCCGAGCTTGAAGAGCTGCAACAGGCGCTAGAGGCCAGCCTGACCGTGCTGCAGCCCCAGGGCCGCCTCGCGGTGATCAGCTTCCATTCGCTGGAAGACCGCATCGTGAAGCAGTTCATCGCCCAGCATTCGAAGGAGGTCTACGACCGCCGCGCGCCCTTTGCCGCGCCGAAGGCGATGAAGCTCAAGGCCCTGGCGCGCATCAAGCCCTCGAAGGCCGAGGTGGCCGGCAATCCGCGTTCGCGCAGCGCGATCCTGCGCGTGGCCGAGCGCACGAGCGAGGGGATCTGAGATGAATCGCCCCCACGCTCATCACTTCGTGTATCGCTGCCCTCCGAGGGGGCGCTCAGAGCCCTTCGGGCGGCCGGGCGGGCTCTGACATGGCCCGCCTCAACCTGCTGCTGCTGATCGCCGTTCTCGGCTCGGCCGTCTACCTCGTCCACACCCAGTACCTGTCGCGCCAGCTCTTCACCGAGCTGCACCGCATCGAGCTCGAGGCCCGCCGCCTGGAGCTGGACCGCGACCGGCTGCAGGTCGAGAAGCGCGCCCAGGCGACGCCGCTGCGGGTCGAGAAGCTGGCCAAGGAGCAGCTCAAGATGCGCACCACCACGCCGGCCATCACGCAGTACGTGCGCCAGGATGGGACCGTGATCCCGGCGGTGGTGGCGCCCGCGCCCGCCGCGCCTTCCAAGGGAGCGCACTGATGGCGCGCCGCAGCCGCAGCGTCCAGTACACGACCAGCCCCTTGCTTGCGAGCAAGACGCCGGTCTGGCGCAGCAAGTTCATCGTCGCGGCCATCGCCGGCGGCTTTCTGCTGCTGGCGGCCCGCGCGGCCTATGTGCAGGTGCTCGACAACGATTTCTTCCAGCGCCAGGGCGAGGTGCGCTTCACGCGCACGCTGGAGCTGCCGGCCAACCGGGGCCGGATCCTCGACCGCAACGGGCTGCTGCTGGCCTCCAGCGTGGTGGCGCCGAGCATCTGGGCCATTCCGGAAGACATCGAGCGCGACGATCCCGAGGTCAGGGCCAAGCTGAAGCAGGTCGCCAAGCTGCTCGAGATGCCGCTGAAGGACTTCGACAAGAAGCTCGAGGACGAGGACAAGACCTTCGTCTGGATCAAGCGCCAGGTCGATGAGCCGATCGCCAAGCAGATCGCCGCGCTCAACATCAAGGGCATCTACCAGCGCAAGGAATACAAGCGCCAGTACCCCGAGGGCGAGTCGGCCGCGCACGTGGTCGGCTTCACCAATGTCGAGGATCACGGCCAGGAGGGCATCGAACTCGCGTTCAACAAGGACCTGGCCGGCAAGATCGGCTCGCGCCGGGTGATCAAGGATCGGCTCGGCCGCGTGGTCGAGGGCGTCGGCGAGCAGGTGCCGCCGGTGGACGGCAAGGACATCCAGCTCAGCGTCGACAGCAAGGTGCAGTTCTTCGCCTACCAGAAGCTGCGCGACGCGGTGACGATGCACAAGGCCAAGGCCGGCAGCGTGGTGGTGCTCGACGCCATCACCGGCGAGGTGCTGGCGCTGGCCAACTACCCGAGCTATGTGCCCGACAAGCGGCAGAACCTGACCGGCGAGCAGCTGCGCAATCGCGCCCTGACCGACGTCTTCGAGCCCGGCTCGACCATGAAGCCGGTGACGGTCGGCATGGCGCTGGAAGCGGGCCGCGTGACGCCGCAGACCGTGATCTCCACCGCGCCCGGGCGCATGAGCATCGGCGGCTTCACGATCAGCGACACCCACAACTACGGCTCGCTGACGGTCGAGGGCGTGATCCAGAAGTCGAGCAACATCGGCGCCCTCAAGATCGCCCAGAAGATGACGCCGCGCGAGATGTGGGACACCTACACCGCGCTCGGCTACGGCCAGAAGCCGCAGATCCAGTTCCCCGGCGCGGTCACCGGCCGCCTGCGGCCCTGGAAGTCGTGGAAGCCGGTCGAGCAGGCCACGATGGCCTACGGCTACGGCCTGTCGGCCTCGCTGTTCCAGATGGCGCATTCGTATACCGCCTTCGCGCACGACGGCGACATCATCCCGGCGACCATCCTCAAGAGCCCCGAGCCGGCGGTCGGCGTCAAGGTGTTTTCGGCCCAGAACGCGCTCGCGGTGCGCAAGATGCTCCAGATGGCCGCCGGCCCGGGAGGCACCGGCCCGCTGGCGCAAACCATCGGCTACTCGGTGGGCGGCAAGTCCGGCACCGCGCACAAGCAGGTCGGCAAGGGCTATGCCAGCAGGCAGTACCGCGCCTGGTTCACCGGCATGGCGCCGATCGACAAGCCGCGCGTCATCGTCGCCGTGATGATCGACGAGCCGAGCAACGGCCAGTACTTCGGCGGCCTGGTGGCGGCGCCGGTGTTCAGCGAAGTCGTGCAGCAGACCCTGCGCATGATGAACGTGGCGCCCGATCTGGCAGTCAAACCCCTGGTCGTGACCAAGGGTGTGGAAGAGAGTTTCTGATGATCGCGAAGCTGCACAGCCCCGCCGAAGCCGCCGACTGGCTGAAGTCCCGCGTGCGCGGCGTGCTGCACGCCGACAGCCGTCCGGTGGGCGCGGGCGACGGATTCATCGCCTGGCCCGGTGCGGCCACCGATGGCCGGCGTTTCGTCGCCGCCGCGCTGGCGCAGGGCGCTGCCGCCTGCCTGGTCGAGCGCGAGGGCAGCGAGGCCTTCGGCTTCGACAGCGAGGCGATCGCCACCTACGCCGGCCTGAAGGCCGCGACCGGTCCGATCGCCGCGGCCTTCTACGACGCGCCCTCGCAAGCGCTGGAGGTGCTGGCGGTCACGGGCACCAACGGCAAGACCTCGACCGCCTGGTGGCTGGCCCAGGCGCTGTCGTCGCGGGCCGCGCAGGCGCTGCGCTCGCCCTGCGCCGTGGTCGGCACGCTGGGGATCGGCGTGCCGCCCGAACTCACCTACACCGGGCTCACCACGCCCGACCCGGTGCTGCTGCAGCGCGAGCTGCGCGGCTTCGCCGACCGCGGCTTCGGCGCCTGCGCGATCGAGGCCTCGTCGATCGGCATCGCCGAGCGGCGGCTCGACGGCACCCGGATCGGCGTCGCGGTGTTCACCAATTTCACCCAGGACCACCTGGACTATCACGGCAGCATGGACGCCTACTGGCAGGCCAAGGTCGAGCTGTTCCGCTGGCCCGGGCTGCGCGCCGCGGTGCTCAACATCGACGACGTGCATGGCGCCTCGCTGGTCGCCAACATGGTCGAGGCCGGTGTCGGCGCGCTCGACGTCTGGACGGTGTCGGCGGACGGCGCGCCGGCCAGGCTGGTGGCACGGGACATCGGCTACGACGACCAGGGGCTGCATTTCACGGTGGTGGAGCGGGGCGCGCCGGTGCAGCGACTCGCGACCTCGCTGATCGGGCAGTACAACGTCGCCAACCTGCTGGGCGTGCTGGGCGCGCTGCGCGCCCTTGGCCTGTCGCTCGAAGAAGCGGTGGCGGCCTGCGCCGGCCTTGACAGCGTGCCGGGCCGCATGGAGCGCCTGAGCCTGCCCGGCCAGCCGCTCGCGGTGGTCGACTATGCCCACACGCCGGATGCGCTCGACAAGGCGCTGGCCGGCCTGCGCCCGCTGGCCCGTCAGCGGGGCGGCGCGCTGTGGTGCCTGTTCGGCTGCGGCGGCGACCGCGACAGCGCCAAGCGGCCCATGATGGCCGCGGTGGCCGAGACGCAGGCCGACCGCGTGGTCGTGACCAGCGACAACCCGCGCAGCGAAAAGCCCGCGGCGATCATCAGCCAGATCCTGCTGGGGCTGGCGCGCCCGGAAGCGGCCCAGGTCGAGCCCGACCGCGCCCGCGCCATCGCCGAGACGCTGGCCCAGGCGCGGCCCGAGGACGTGGTGCTGCTCGCGGGCCGCGGCCACGAGGCCTGGCAGGAGATCGGGGGCGAGCGCATCGCGTTCTCGGACCGGACGCATGCGATCGATGCGCTGACGCGAAGGAGCGCAGCATGAGTGAAGTGTCCGGGATGCCCGCCCCGGTGCCGATGATGACGCTGGCCCAGGCCCTGGCCTGGGTGCCGGGCGCCCGGCCGGTCGGCGACCTCGCCACGCCGATCCAGCGGGTGCATACCGACACGCGCACGCTCGCGGCCGGCGATCTGTTCGTCGCCTTGAAGGGCGAGCGCTTCGACGCCAACGCCTTCCTGGCCGACGCCCGGGCGCGCGGCGCGGTGGCGGCGATCGGGCACGGCGGCCTGGCCGAGGCCGGCCTGGCCGGACTCGAGGTGCCCGACAGCCTGGCCGCCCTCGGCGCGCTGGCGGCGGGCTGGCGCGCGCAGTTCGAGCTGCCGCTGATCGCGGTCACCGGCAGCAACGGCAAGACCACCGTGACGCAGATGATTGCCTCGATCCTGCGTGCCGCCTGCGGCGACGGCGGGCTGGCCACGGCCGGCAATTTCAACAACGAGATCGGCGTGCCGCTGACACTGCTGCGCTTGCGCGCGCGGCACCAGCGCGCGGTGGTCGAGCTCGGCATGAACCATCCGGGCGAGATCGCGCGCCTGGCGCGGATCGCGCGGCCCACCATCGCGCTGGTCAACAACGCGCAGCGCGAGCATCAGGAATTCATGGCCACGGTCGAGGCGGTGGCGCGCGAGAACGCGGCGGTCTTCGAGGCGCTGCCGCCTCAGGGCACGGCCGTCTTCCCCTATGCGGACGAATTCACGCCGCTGTGGAACGAGATCGCGCGCCGCGGCGTCGCCTCGCGCCGCTGCCTGACCTTCGGCGAGCAGCCCGGCGCGGACATCTCGCTGGTGTCCGCCGAATGGGGTCACGGTGCCTGGCAGGTCCAGGCCCGCACGCCGCTGGGCGATCTGGGCTTTGCGCTGCGCATCGCCGGCCGCCACAACGTCGTTAACGCGCTGGCGGCGATCGCCAGCGCCCTCGCCAGCGGGGTTTCGCTGGACCGCATCACCGACGGGCTGGCCGCCTTCGAGCCGGTCAAGGGCCGTTCCAAGGCCAGCGAGCTGCGTTTGGCGGGCCCGCGCTCGATCACGCTGGTCGACGACACCTACAACGCCAACCCCGATTCGATGCTGGCTGCGATCGACGTCCTCGCCGGTCTGCCCGGCCCGCGCCTGCTGGTGCTCGGCGACATGGGCGAGGTCGGCGACCAGGGGCCGCGCTTCCATGCCGAGGTCGGCGCCCGGGCGCGCGAGCGCGGCATCGAGACCGTGTTCGCGCTCGGGCGCGAATCGGCGCACAGCATCGCTGCCTTCCAGGGCGGCGCCGGCCCCGGCATGGGCGAGGGCCGGCATTTCGAGGACATCGATTCGCTCAACGCCGCCGTCCGCGCCCAACTGCCCCGGGCCGCCAGCGTGCTGGTGAAGGGCTCGCGCTTCATGCAGATGGAGCGCGTGGTCCAGGCCGTCGCCGGCTGGGCCGAATCACAACCACAAGACAAGGAGGCCGGTCATGCCGCATGAGTCGCGCATCGAGGCCTGTTCGCAGATGAATCATTTCCCGACGAGGTTCAGCCCATGCTGCTGAGCCTCGCCACGTGGCTGCAAGGCCTGTCGCCGGAGTTCGGATTCCTGCGCGTCTTCCAGTACCTGACCTTCCGTGCGCTGATGGCGGCGCTGACCGCATTGCTGCTCGGCCTGGCGGCGGGACCCTACGTGATCCGGCGCCTGAGCGCGCTCAAGATCGGCCAGCCGGTGCGCGGCTACGGCATGGACACGCACCTGACCAAGAGCGGCACGCCGACCATGGGCGGCGTGCTGGTGCTGTTCTCGATTGCGTTCTCGACGCTGCTGTGGTTCGACATCTCGAACCGCTTCGTCTGGATCGTGCTGTGGGTCACGCTGGGCTTCGGCGCCATCGGCTGGGTCGACGACTGGCGCAAGGTGGTGCGCAAGGACCCCGAAGGCATGCGCTCGCGCGAGAAGTACTTCTGGCAATCGGTGGTCGGCCTGGTGGCGGGCTTTTACCTGCTGTTCAGCATTTCCGAGAGCTCCAACTGGCGGGTGCTCGAGCTGTTCTACGCCTGGGTGCGCTCGGGCTTCGATCTCGACTTCCCGCCCAAGATCAACCTGCTGGTGCCCTTCTTCAAGGAAGTGAGCTATCCGCTCGGCGGCATCGGCTTCGTGATCCTGACCTACCTGGTGATCGTCGGCGCGAGCAATGCGGTGAACCTCACCGACGGGCTCGACGGCCTGGCGATCATGCCGGTCGTGATGGTGGGCTCGGCGCTGGGCGTGTTCGCCTACGTCACGGGCAGCGCGGTGTATTCGCGCTACCTGCTCTTTCCYCACATCCCGGGCTCGGGCGAACTGCTGGTGTTCTGCTCGGCGATGGCCGGCGCGGGGCTCGCGTTCCTGTGGTTCAACACCCATCCGGCGCAAGTCTTCATGGGCGACGTGGGCGCGCTCGCGCTCGGCGGCGCGCTGGGCACCATCGCGGTCATCGTGCGCCAGGAGATCGTGTTCTTCATCATGGGCGGCATCTTCGTGGTCGAGGCGATCTCGGTGATGGCGCAGGTCAGCTACTTCAAGTACACCAAGAAGCGCTTCGGCGAAGGCCGGCGCGTGCTCAAGATGGCGCCGCTGCACCATCATTTCGAGAAGAGCGGCTGGCGCGAGACGCAGGTCGTGGTCCGCTTCTGGATCATCACGATGCTGCTGTGCCTCGTGGGTCTTTCCACCCTGAAGCTGCGTTGACACCATGCGGCATCTGAAAGACCTCCACGTCCTGATCCTGGGCCTCGGCGCGTCCGGCCTGGCCATGGCGCGCTGGTGCGCACGCCATGGCGCGATGCTCACGGTGGCCGATACTCGCGAGGCGCCGCCGCAGCTGGCGACGCTGCGCGCGGAGCTGCCCGAGGCGGTGTTCGTCGGCGGTCCCCTGTCGGCCGCGCTGGTCGAAGGCACGCCGGTGCGCGCGGTCTATCGTTCGCCGGGGCTGTCGCCGGCATCGGTGGCGGTGGTGCTCGATGCGGCGCGGGCGATGGGCCTGCCGGTCGGTGGCGAACTGGACCTGTTCGCGCGTGCGCTGGCAGACCTGCGCACGGTCGAGGTCGTCGATGCGGTCGAGGAGGCCGTGGCGGCAGAACCCGCGCCGGCGGCCGATGCCGTCGAGGCGCCGCTGCCGGATCCAGTCGACGAGCCGCTGCCGGAATCGGACGACCCGGCGCGTGCGTTCGAACCGCATGCGCCGGTCGCCGATGCGTCCCCGCTCGACGAAGCCGAGCCGCCGGCGGCGGTTGCCGCTTCGCTGCCCGACGACGACGACGATTCCTTCACGCCGCTGCCGGAAGTCATGGTCGCACCGCCGCCGCCCCGGGGCTACACGCCGGCCGTGCTCGCCATCACCGGCACCAACGGCAAGACGACCGTGACTGTGCTGACCGGCCAGCTGGTCGAGCGCGCGGGCAAGACGGTGGCCGTGGCCGGTAACATCGGTCCGACGCTGCTCGACACGCTGGCGGCCCGCATGGACGCGGACGACCTGCCCCAGGTCTGGGTGCTCGAGCTGTCGAGCTTCCAGCTCGACGGCGTGCAGGGCTTCGAGCCGACCGCCGCCACGGTGCTGAACCTGTCGCAGGACCACCTCGACTGGCACGGCGACATGGCGGCCTACGCGGCAGCCAAGGCGCGCATTTTCGGCACGCGGGGTGCGATGCTTCTCAACCGCGAGGACGACGCCGTCATGGCGATGCGGCCGGCGCCGGTCAAGCTGGCCAAGGGCCAGGTGGCGCGCAGCGTCGTCACGTTCGGCGCTGCGATGCCGCTGCGCCCGGGCGACTACGGCCTCGAGCGACTCAACGGCATGGCCTGGCTGGTGCGCGCGCTGGAAGCCGACGAGACCCAGAAGCGCAAGCGCGGCGCCGCGATCGAGGAAGAAGAGATCCACATCCAGCGCCTGATGCCCGCCGATGCGCTGCGCATCCGCGGCCGCCACAACGCGCTCAACGCGCTGGCCGCGCTGGCGCTGGCCACCGCGGCGGGCTGTCAGCTGGCGCCGATGCTCTACGGCCTGCGCGAATACCGCGGTGAGCCGCACCGCGTCGAACCGGTGTCGATCGTCGGCGATGTCGAGTACTTCGACGACAGCAAGGGGACCAACGTCGGTGCGACCGTTGCGGCGCTCGTCGGCCTGGGCGAGGAGCGCCGGGTGGTCGTGATCCTCGGCGGCGAGGGCAAGGGCCAGGACTTCGGGCCGCTGGCCGCACCGGTGCGCCAGTACGCCCGTGCGGTGGTGCTGATCGGCCGCGACGCGCCTTTGATCGAAGCCGCGCTGGCCGCCACCGGCATCCCGCTGCTGGCGGCGGCCTCGCTGCCCGAGGCCGTGACGGTGGCGGCCGGACGCGCCCATCCGGGCGATGCGGTGCTGCTGTCGCCCGCCTGTGCCAGCTTCGACATGTTCAAGGACTACGCGCATCGCGCCGAGGTGTTCTGCGAGGCCGTGCAGGCGCTCGCCGATGGGCCGGCAGACTCCGGGGAGGGTGCGGCATGACCACCGCGACCGCCGCCACGCCCAACAAGGCCGGCCGCTTCGGCGGCTGGTTCAGTCGCGCCAAGAGCGGCATCGACGCCTTGCCCATGCATCTGCCGGTGCGGCTCGGCAACGCCGGCATGACGCAGACCAAGGCGGCGCCGGTGCGCGTGCTGGGCTTCGATCAGGCGCTGGTCTGGGTCACGGTGGCGTTGCTGGCCTGGGGCCTGGTGATGGTCTATTCGGCCTCGATCGCGCTGTCGGACAGCCCGCGCTTTGCGCGCGCCGGCTACAGCTCGACCTTCTTCCTCACGCGCCATGCGGCCTCGCTGGTGATCGCGGCGATCGCCGGCCTGCTGGCCTTCCAGGTGCCGATGAAGACCTGGGAGCGCGCCGCGCCCTGGCTCTTCGTCGCCTCGCTGCTGCTGCTGGTCGCGGTGCTGATCCCGCACATCGGCATCAATGTCAACGGCGCCCGCCGCTGGCTGCCGCTGGGCTTCATGCGCTTTCAGCCCTCGGAGCTGGCCAAGCTCGCGATGGTGCTCTACGCCGCCAGCTACATGGTGCGCAAGATGGAGATCAAGGAGCGCTTCTTTCGCGCCGTGCTGCCGATGGGCATCGCGGTGGTGGTGGTCGGCATGCTGGTGATGGCCGAGCCCGACATGGGCGCCTTCATGGTGATCGCCGTGATCGCGATGGGCATCCTGTTCCTGGGCGGCGTCAACGCGCGCATGTTCTTCGTCATCGCGGCGCTGGTGGTGGCGGCCTTCGGCACCATCGTGGCCACCAGCCCGTGGCGGCGCGAGCGCATCTTTGCCTACCTCGATCCGTGGAGCGAGGAGCATGCGCTCGGCAAGGGCTACCAGCTCTCGCATTCGCTGATCGCGATCGGTCGCGGCGAGGTCTTCGGCGTCGGCCTCGGCGGCAGCGTCGAGAAACTGCACTGGCTGCCCGAAGCCCACACCGACTTCCTGCTGGCGGTGATCGGCGAGGAATTCGGCCTGGTCGGCGTGTTGCTCGCGATCGGCCTGTTCCTCTGGCTCACGCGGCGGATCATGCACATCGGCCGCCAGGCGATCGCGCTCGACCGCGTGTTCTCGGGCCTGGTGGCGCAGGGCATCGGCATCTGGATCGGCTTCCAGACCTTCATCAACATGGGCGTGAACCTGGGGGCGTTGCCGACCAAGGGCCTGACCCTGCCGCTGATGAGCTTCGGCGGCTCGGCGATCCTGATGAACGTGGTGGCGCTGGCGGTGGTGCTGCGCATCGATTACGAGAACCGCGTTCTCATGCGCGGAGGCCGCGTATGAGCCGCCGGGCCGCTCCCAAGGCGATTACCGAAGTGCGGATGCACGGAGGTTCCCAATGAGCAGGACTGCACTGGTCATGGCCGGCGGTACCGGCGGCCACATCTTCCCGGGGCTGGCGGTGGCCGAGGCCCTGCGCGAGCGCGGCTGGCGCGTCCACTGGCTGGGCGCGCCCGGCAGCATGGAAGAAAAGCTGGTCCCGCCGCGCGGCTTCGCCTTCGAGCCGGTGCAGTTCGGCGGTGTGCGCGGCAAGGGCCCGCTCACGCTGTTGCTGCTGCCGATGCGCCTATTGCGCGCCTTCCTGCAGAGCCTCGCCGTGGTGCGCCGCGTGCGGCCCGACGTGGTCGTCGGCCTCGGCGGCTACATCACTTTCCCGGGCGGCATGATGAGCGTGCTGCTGGGCAAGCCGCTCGTGCTGCATGAGCAGAACTCGGTGGCCGGGCTTGCCAACAAGGTGCTCGCGCGCGTTGCGGACCGCGTCTTCACGGCCTTCCCCGACGTCCTCAAGAAGGCGCAATGGGTCGGCAATCCGCTGCGCGCCGCCTTCCTGTCGCAGCTCGACCCGGCCACGCGCTTCGCCGGCCGCGGCGGCCCGCTCAGGCTGCTGGTGGTGGGCGGCAGCCTCGGCGCGCGGGCGCTCAACGCCGTGGTGCCGAAGGCGCTGGCCCTGATCGCACCGGCGCAGCGCCCGCAGGTCACCCACCAGAGCGGCGCCAAGCAGATCGACGAACTGCGCGCCAACTACGCGGCCGCCGGGGTCGAAGGCGAGCTCACACCCTTCATCGAGGACACGGCGCAGGCCTACGCCGACGCCGACCTGATCGTCGCGCGCGCCGGTGCCAGCACCGTCACCGAAATCGCGGCCGTCGGCGCAGCAGCGCTGTTCGTGCCTTTTCCTTCCGCCGTGGACGACCACCAGACCACCAATGCCCGCTTCCTTGTCGACGCGGGCGGCGGCTGGCTCGTTCAACAAACCGAACTGACACCTGAATTGCTGGCTGATTTGCTACAGAAGACCGGGCGCGCTGCGCTCATGGAACGCGCCGTGAAGGCCAAGACGATGCAGAAAACCGAAGCGGTCGACCATGTCGTCCGCGCTTGCGAGGAGCTTGCCAAATGAAGCACGCGATTCGTCACATCCATTTCGTCGGCGTCGGCGGCTCGGGCATGAGCGGCATCGCCGAAGTGCTGCTCAATCTCGGCTACACGATCTCGGGCTCCGACCTGTCCGACAGCGCGACCCTGAAGCGCCTGGCCAGCCTCGGCATCGCGACCTTCGTCGGCCACGACGCGGCCCACATCGCGGGTGCCGACGCGGTCGTCACCTCGACCGCGGTCAACGCCGAGAACCCCGAGGTGGTGGCGGCGCGCGAGAAGCGCATCCCGGTGGTGCCGCGGGCGATGATGCTGGCCGAGCTGATGCGGCTCAAGCAGGGCATCGCGATCGCCGGCACGCACGGCAAGACCACCACCACCAGCCTGGTGGCGAGCGTGCTCGCGGCCGCCGGGCTCGACCCGACCTTCGTGATCGGCGGCCGGCTCAACAGCGCCGGCGCCAACGCGCAGCTCGGCAGCGGCGACTACATCGTGGTGGAAGCCGACGAATCCGACGCCTCGTTCCTGAACCTGCTGCCGGTGATGGCGGTGGTGACGAACATCGACGCCGACCACATGGAGACCTACGGGCACGACTTCGCGAAGCTCAAGAAGGCCTTCGTCGACTTCCTGCACCGCATGCCCTTCTACGGCGTCGCGATCCTGTGCACCGACGACGCCGCGGTGCGCGAGATCGTGACCGAGGTGTCCTGCCCGGTCACGAGCTACGGCTTCGACGAAGGCGCGCAGGTGCGCGCGGTCAACGTGCGCGCGGTCGGTTCGCAGATGCATTTCACCGCCCAGCGCCGCAACGGCGTCACGCTGCCCGACCTGGACATCGTGCTGAACCTGCCGGGCGAGCACAACGTGCGCAACGCGTTGTCGGTGATCGCGGTGGCGGTCGAACTCAACGTACCCGACGAGGCGGTGCAGCGCGGCCTGGCGGACTTCAAGGGCGTGGGCCGGCGCTTCCAGCGCTATGGCGAGGTGCCGCTGGCCGGCGCCCGCACGGGCCATTTCACGCTGATCGACGACTATGGGCACCACCCGGTCGAGATGGCGGCCACCATCGCCGCGGCGCGCGGCGCCTTTCCGGGCCGGCGCCTGGTGCTGGCCTTCCAGCCGCACCGCTTCACACGCACCCGCGACTGCTTCGAGGATTTCGTCAAGGTGATCGGCCAGGCCGATGCGGTGCTGCTGGGCGAGGTCTATGCCGCCGGCGAGGCGCCGATCGTGGCGGCCGACGGCCGTTCGCTGGCGCGCGCGCTGCGCGTCGCGGGCAAGGTCGAACCGGTGTTCGTCGACGAGATCGCGGCCATGCCGCAGGCGATCCTGGACAACGCGCGCGAGGGCGATGTCGTGATCTGCATGGGCGCGGGCTCGATCGGTGCCGTGCCCGCCAAGGTGGTAGAGATCGGCGCCCAGGCGCCGCAGACAACAGAGCGCTTCACGCGCGAAGGGAGGGCGCTGTGAGCGTCGTGGATACGAAGGCCTTCGGCAAGGTCGCGGTGCTGTTCGGCGGCAGCTCGGCCGAGCGCGAGATCTCGCTGATGTCGGGCCGCGGCGTGCTCGAGGCGCTGCGTTCGCGCGGCGTCGATGCGCATGCCTTCGACCCGGCCGAGCGCGATCTGGCCGAACTCAAGCGCGAGGGCTTCGCGCGCTGTTTCGTGGTGCTGCATGGCCGCCACGGCGAGGACGGCACGGTGCAGGGCGCGCTCGAGCTGCTCGGCATTCCCTACACCGGCTCCGGGGTGATGGCCTCGAGCGTGGCGATGGACAAGGTCATGACCAAGCGCATCTGGCAGGCCGACGACCTGCCCACGCCGCGCTACGTACGGCTGGCCTTCGACCAGCAGAGCCGCGAGCAGATCAACGCCGTGCCCGACGTGCTGGGCCTGCCGCTGATCGTGAAGCCGCCGCGCGAAGGTTCTTCCATCGGCGTCACCAAGGTCCAGGACTACTCGCAGATGCAGGACGCCGTGAGCCTGGCGGTGCGCTACGACGCCGACGTGCTGTGCGAGGAATTCATCGAGGGCGAGGAAGTCACCTGCGCCGTGCTGGGCAGCGGCCTCGATGCCGTGGCGCTGCCGGTGGTGCGCATCGCCGCGCCCGAAGGCGCCTACGACTACCAGAACAAGTACTTCACCGACGACGTGAAGTACCACTGCCCGAGCGGCCTGCCGGAAGCCGAGGAGCACGAGATCCGCCGCATCTCGCTGGCCGCCTACCACCAGCTCGGCTGCCGCGGCTGGGGCCGCGCCGATCTGATGATCCGCGCCAGCGACCGCAAGCCCTTCCTGCTCGAGATGAACACCTCGCCGGGCATGACCAGCCACTCGCTGGTCCCGATGTCGGCCCGGGCCGCCGGCATCGCCTACGAGGATCTGTGCCTGCGTGTGCTGGCGACCGCCACGCTGGATTCCGGAACGCCTGGAGGCGCCGCCACGCCATGACACGCAGCCTCCCCGTGCCCTTCGACGTCAAGCTCATGAACGTGCTCGCGACCCTCGTGTTCGCGCTGTTCGCGGTCATGTTGCTGGCGGCGGGCGCCTGGTGGGTGCTGCGTCAGCCGTTCTTCCCGCTGGCCGGCATCAAGGTCGACGGCGAGGTCACGCACAACAACGCGGTCACGCTGCGTGCCAACGTGGCGCCGCAATTGGCGGGCAACTTCTTCACGGTCGACCTGGCCCGCGCGCGCACCGCCTTCGAGTCGGTGCCCTGGGTGCGCAAGGCCGTGGTGAGGCGCGAGTTCCCGAACAAGCTGCGCGCCACGCTGACCGAGCACGTGCCGGTGGCGCACTGGGGCGACGAGGCCGGCTCGAAACTGATCAACGGCTTCGGCGAGGTCTTCGAGGCCAACGTGGCCGAGGTCGACGACAACCTGCCGCGACTGGACGGCCCGGCCGAGCAGGCCGGCCAGGTGCTGGGCATGTACCGCGTGCTGTCGCCGCTGTTCCAGCCCTACGACCTCGGCATCGACCAGCTCACGCTGACCAGCCGCGGCAGCTGGCGCGCGCTGCTGGACACCGGCGCCGTGCTGGAACTCGGACGCGGGCAGGGCGAGGAGGTGGTGATCCGCACGCAGCGATTCCTGCGCACCGTGACGCCGGTGGCGGGTCAGTACGGGCGTACGGTCGCGTCGGTGGAGGGTGCCGACCTGCGGCACAACGAGGGCTACGCGCTGCGGCTGCGTGGCGTGACGACGGTCGTTGCCGACCCGAAGAAAAAATAGAGCGAGCGAACAGAGGAAGCTTCATGTCCAAAGAGTACAAAGATCTCGTTGTCGGTCTCGACATCGGCACTGCCAAGGTGATGGCGGTGGTGGCCGAGGTGCTGCCCAACGGCGAGCTCAAGCTGGCCGGCCTGGGCATTGCGCCGAGCAACGGGCTCAAGCGCGGCGTGGTGGTCAACATCGACGCCACGGTCCAGAGCATCCAGCAGGCGCTCAAGGAGGCCGAGCTGATGGCCGACTGCAAGATCAGCCGCGTCTACACCGGCATCACCGGCAGCCACATCCGCGGCATCAATTCGAGCGGCATGGTGGCGGTCAAGGACAAGGAAGTCACGCCGGCCGACGTCGCCCGCGTGGTGGAAACCGCGCGCGCGATCAACATCTCGAGCGACCAGCGCCTCCTGCTGGTCGAGCCGCAGGAGTTCGTGATCGACGGCCAGGACGTCAAGGAGCCGATCGGGATGAGCGGCATGCGGCTCGAGGCCAAGGTGCACATCGTGACCGGCGCCCAGAGCGCGGCCGAGAACATCATCAAGTGCGTGCGCCGCTGCGGCCTCGAGGTCGACCAGCTGATGCTGAACCCGCTGGCCTCCAGCCTGGCGGTGCTGACCGAGGACGAGCGCGAGCTCGGCGTGGTGCTGGTCGACATCGGTGCCGGCACCACCGACGTGGCGATCTTCACCAACGGTGCGATCCGCCACACGGCGGTGATCCCGATCGCCGGCGACCTGATCACCAGCGACATCGCGATGGCGCTGCGCACGCCGACCAAGGATGCCGAGGACATCAAGGTCGAGCACGGCTATGCCAAGCAGCTGCTGGCCGATCCCGACACGCAGGTCGAGGTGCCGGGCCTTGGCGACCGCGGCCCGCGCATGCTGAGCAAGCAGGCGCTGGCCGGCGTGATCGAGCCGCGCATCGAGGAGATCTTTTCGCTGGTGCAGCAGGTGGTGCGCGAGTCGGGCTACGAGGAGGTGCTGTCGTCCGGCGTGGTGCTGACCGGCGGCAGCGCCGTGATGCCCGGGATGGTCGAGCTCGGCGAGGACATCTTCCTGAAGCCGGTGCGGCGCGGTATTCCGAAGTACTCGAGCGCGCTGTCCGACATGGTCGCGCAGCCGCGTGCCGCGACCGTGATGGGGCTGCTCGAGGAAGCACGCTATGCACGACTGCGCGGCTTCAAGGTGGCGCAGAAGAACGGCTCGGTGAAAACCGCGTTCGGGCGCTTCAAGGACTTCATCGTGGGGAACTTCTGATCATGACCGCAGACCGACTCTGGCTGGCGCGTGGCAGCCCCCCGCTGCATTTCAACGAGCGATGGCGGCGGACCGGACCTCCGCCCTGAAGCGCTCAACGGTTCACAACAACAAGTTCATTCATCAATAAACGGCAACTGCAAATTCAAGGAGTCAGAAAAATGGCCATCGAAATGATCGAGATCGAAGAGTTCAACCAGGGCACCCAGATCAAGGTGATCGGCGTCGGCGGCGGCGGCGGCAACGCGGTCGCGCACATGATGGAACGCGGCGTGCAGGGCGTGCAGTTCGTCTGCGCCAACACCGACGCGCAGGCGCTGTCGCGCAGCAACGCCCACAAGACGATCCAGCTCGGCACCAACGGCCTGGGCGCCGGCAGCAAGCCCGAGAAGGGCCGCGACGCCGCCGAAGCCGCGATCGACGACATCCGCGAATCGATCGCGGGCGCGCACATGCTGTTCATCACGGCCGGCATGGGTGGCGGCACCGGCACCGGCGCGGCGCCGGTGATCGCACGCGTCGCCAAGGAGATGGGCATCCTGACCGTGGGCGTGGTGACCAAGCCCTTCGATTGGGAAGGCGGCCGCCGCATGACCAATGCCGATGCCGGCCTGGCCGAGCTCGAAGCGAATGTCGACTCGCTGATCGTGGTGCTGAATGAGAAGCTGCTCGACGTGCTGGGCGAGGACGTGACGCAGGACGAAGCCTTTGCGCACGCCAACGACGTGCTCAAGAACGCGGTTGGCGGCATCTCGGAAATCATCAACGAGTACGGCGGCGTGAACGTCGACTTCGAAGACGTGCGCACCGTGATGGGCGAGCCCGGCAAGGCCATGATGGGCACCGCGGCCGCGAGCGGCCCGGATCGCGCCCGCATCGCCGCCGAGCAAGCCGTGGCCTGCCCGCTGCTCGAAGGCATCGACCTGTCGGGCGCCAAGGGCGTGCTGGTGCTGGTGACGGCCTCGAAGTCCTCGCTCAAGCTGAGCGAATCGAAGCTCGCGATGAACACCATCCGCGCCTACGCTTCGCCCGATGCGCACGTGATCTACGGCGCCGCCTACGACGACGCCCTCGGCGACGAGATGCGCGTGACCGTGGTCGCGACCGGCCTGTCGCGCCAGGACGCACGCCGCCAGGCGCCGACGCTCGAAGTGATCCGCACCGGTACCGACAACATCCCGTTCACCGTGCCGACGCTCGGCGGCGGCGTGGGCCACGCCGGCAGCCAGCCCAACTACGACGGCATGGCGGTGCCCAGCGTGTGGCGCACCAACCGTACGATGGCCGCGGCGAAGGTGGATGCGCTGTCCTCGGGCGGCATGGACGACTTCGAGATCCCGGCCTTCCTGCGCCGCCAAGCTGATTGATGATGCGCAAAGCTACTGCGCGCCCCGATCTTGCACCTGTGGTGCTCGCCGTACGCAAGTACGGCTGCGCTCCTCGGCGCAACCTCGGGGCGCTCGCTACGCTTTTCGCACCATCAATCGGCCCTGGTGAGGCATGAACACTATCGGGGACTTGGCGAGGCGTGCGGCGCGGGGAGTCCCCCGCACCTCTAAAATCGCCTCCGTGCTGTCCCAACGAACCCTCAAGTCGATCACCCGCGCCGTTGGCGTGGGGCTGCACAGCGGGCAGCGGGTCGAGCTCACGCTGCGGCCGGCACCGGTGGACCACGGGATCGTGTTCCGCCGCGTCGACCTGCCGGAGCCGGTCGAGATCGCGATGACGGCGGAGTCGGTCACCGACACCCGGCTGGCATCCACCGTCTCGGCGGGCGGCGCCAAGGTCCAGACCGTGGAGCACCTGATGTCGGCCTGCGCGGGCCTTGGCATCGACAACCTGCTGATCGACATCACGGCCGACGAGGTGCCGATCCTCGACGGCTCGGCTTCGTCCTTCGTCTTCCTGCTGCAAAGCGCGGGCATCCAGCCGCAGGCGGCACCGCGGCGCTTCATCCGGGTGACGAAGGCGGTCGAGGTGCGCGAAGGCGAGGGGACCGATACCAAGTGGGCGCGGCTCGAGCCCTACCACGGCTTCAAGCTCCGCTTCGAGATCGATTTCGACCACCGCGTGCTCAACTCGACCGGCCAGCGGGTGGAGTTCGATCTTGGCAGCGGCTCCTACAGCCGCGACATCGCGCGCGCGCGCACCTTCGGCTTCACCAAGGACGTCGAGTACATGCGGTCGCGGGGCCTGGCGCTGGGCGGCGGGCTGGACAACGCGATCGTGATGGACGACACCAAGGTGCTCAATGCGGGCGGACTGCGCTACGACGACGAGTTCGTGAAGCACAAGATCCTCGACGCCATGGGCGACCTCTACGTGATCGGCAGGCCGCTGCTGGCAGCCTACAGCGCCTTCCGTTCAGGCCATGCGCTCAACAACAAGCTGCTGCGCGAATTGCTCGCGCACGAGGACTCGTACGAGATCGTCACCTTCGACGACGAGAAGCGGGCGCCGGCGGGCTTTGCCGAAGTCGCTCGCGCCTGGTAGGCGCGCTGCACGGTTGCGATGCTGCTGTTCCGCTGGGCCATCCTGCTGCTGCTTCTGGTGGCGGGCGTTTCGTTTGCGTGCTATGCGGCGACCGGCCAGCTCAAGTACCGGCGCTTCGGCTGGATCCTGCTCAAGTGGACGCTGCTGGCGGCGTTCGGGTTCTTCGCGGTGCTGATCGCCGAGAGGGCGTTCTAGCTTTCGTTTTTTTGCTGGGTCAGGCGGCGGCGCGCGGGCAGGTGCCGGGTGCGGCGGCGGGCGGTATGCCCCGGGCCGGCCGACGTCACCGGCCGCTTCGCGGCTGCCCTGCGCTGCTCACGGTACGCGGGGTCTCGCTCAAACTCGCTCCGCTGCGCTCCACTCAAACAGTCGCGAGCCCTGATCCGCGCACCGCTGCGCTGCTCGGCGGTGCCTCAMCGGCCGCCCCGGGCCAAACCCCCCACCGCCGTGGAMACGTTGGGGTTGCATTGGCGTTGGAGACGCCGCCGTCGATCGAAC
>NZ_JBFUBW010000052.1:0-34452 GCF_056405555.1 Variovorax sp. P1_G12
AGTCGACGTGCGCGTAGTGGCGGTTGGCCGTCTCGTACTCGACGTGGGCCGTGTTGATCGTGATGCCGCGCGCCTTTTCTTCAGGAGCCGCGTCGATCTGGTCGTAGGCCTTCGCTTCGCCGCCGAACTTGGCCGACAGCACAGTGGCGATCGCCGCCGTCAGCGTCGTCTTGCCATGGTCCACGTGACCGATCGTGCCCACGTTGACGTGCGGCTTCGTGCGGGTGAATTTTCCTTTTGCCATTTTCTCGACTCCGAAAAATAACTAGATCAACACACTGACATGGGGTTGCAACCGGCCGGCTGCAACCCCAAAACTGGTGCCCATTGCGGGAATCGGACCCGCGACCTCTCCCTTACCAAGGGAGTGCTCTACCACTGAGCCAAATGGGCAATATCAAAAATTCTGCAAAACCTGCGCTTCACGCCGACCTGAACCTCTGGAGCGGGAGACGGGAATCGAACCCGCGTCATTAGCTTGGAAGGCTAGGGTTCTACCATTGAACTACTCCCGCATCGTGGCACCCACCCTCGATCGGGAGACACCGCAACAGCCACAGTCAAGCGCTCTGCAAAAATCCATTCATCGCTGGTGGAGAGGGCTGGATTCGAACCAGCGTACTCGTAAGAGGGCAGATTTACAGTCTGCTGCCATTAACCACTCGGCCACCTCTCCGGCGAACCTCGGAATATAGCACGGTTTTGGGGAGCCACGCCGATGACAGCCCGCCCACGCCCGCCCGCGTTCCGAGAGCCCTCGATTCTCGCACGAAAATCAGGCGCCTTCCTGGTGCGATGTCGACAATCCCGCCTCCCGCCAGGCGCGCGCCTCGCCGAAATGACCGCAGCCGATGAATGGCAGGGGCGGCCTGAGGGCCGACAACGGCGACGGATGATTGGCGATCAGTACTTTGTGACGATTCGTATCGATCAGCGCCCGCTTGCTCTGCGCGTGTGCGCCCCAGAGCATGAAGAGCACCGGCTGCGGCCGGCTGGCCACGTGGCGGATCACCGCGTCGGTCAGCACCTCCCAGCCGCGCCCCGAATGGCTGGCGGCCTGGCCCTCCTCCACCGTGAGGCAGGTGTTGAGCAGCAGCACGCCGTGCCTGGCCCAATCCACCAGGCTGCCTCCGGGGTTCGGGAACGCCGGCGGCCGCGTGCCGAGGTCACGCTCCAGCTCCTTGAAGATGTTGCGCAGCGAGGGCGGCAGCGGCACGCCCGGCGCCACCGAGAACGCAAGGCCTTCGGCCTGGCCGCGGCCGTGGTACGGGTCCTGGCCCAGGATCACGACGCGGACCTCCTCGGGCGGCGTCAGCTCGAGGGAGCGCAGCGGCCGCGGCGGGAAGACCACGGCACCGGCGTCCAGCCGCTCGCGCAGGTAACCGAGCAGCTTCTCACCGGCGGGGCTGGCGAAGAACTCGTCGACCAGCGGCCGCCAGCCCGCGGCGACCGGCCAGTCGGCCGGGTCCGCCGTCGCGAGTTGATCGGCGGCGCTCATCGAAGCTCCCGCGTGCGGCGCTTCGCTCATCGGAACAGTTCGGCGAGCGCCTCGCCCGGCTCGGCGGCCCGCATGAAGGTCTCGCCGACCAGGAAGGCGTGCACACCCGCCGCGCGCAGCTTCGCGACCTCCTCGCGCGTCGCGATGCCCGACTCGGTCACCAGCAGGCGATCCGAGGGCACCTTCGGGAGCAGGTCGAGCGTGGTCTGCACCGACACCTCGAAGGTGCGCAGGTTGCGGTTGTTGACGCCGATGAGTGGCGTGCGCAGCTTCAAGGCACGGTCGAGCTCGGCGCCGTCGTGCACCTCGACCAGGACGGCCATGCCGAGCCCGGCGGCGATGGCCTCGTAGTCGCGCATCTGGGCGTCGTCGAGGCAGGAGACGATCAGCAGGATCGCGTCGGCGCCCATCGCGCGCGACTCGTAGACCTGGTAGGGGTCGACGATGAAATCCTTGCGCAGCACCGGCAGCTCGCACGAGGCGCGCGCCTGCTTCAGGTAGTCGACGCCGCCCTGGAAGAACTGGCGGTCGGTCAGCACCGAGAGGCAGGCGGCGCTGACCTGGCCGTCGCCCTCGGCGTAGCTCTGCGCGATGTCGGCCGGAATGAAGTCGGCGCGCAGCACGCCCTTGCTCGGGCTGGCCTTCTTGACCTCGGCAATCACGGCGGCCGCGCCGGCCGCGATCTTGGCGCGCAGGGCGCCCACGAAATCACGCGTCAGCACGCGGCTCTCGGCATCGAAGCGGACCGCTTCGAGCGGGCTCTTCTTCTTCGCCGCGGCGATTTCCTCGCGCTTGACGGCGACGATCTTCTCGAGGGTGTTCGACATGGTTCTTCCTCAAGCCGCTGCGGTGGCAGCGGCGAACTCGGCCAGTTTGGCCTTGGCTGCGCCGGAATCGAGCGCGGCGCGCGCCCGCTCCACGCCGGCGGCGATCGATGGGCTGACGTTCGCGGCATAGAGCGCGGCGCCGGCGTTCAGCACCACGATGTCGCGCGCCGGGCCGGGCTGGTTGTCGAGCACGTCGAGCAGCATCGCCTTCGATTGCTCGGGCGTCTCCACGCGCAGGCTGCGGTTGCTCGACATCGAGAAGCCGAAATCTTCCGGGTGCAGCTCGTACTCGCGCACCTCGCCGTCCTTGAGCTCGCCGACCATGGTGGCGGCGCCGAGCGAGATCTCGTCCATGCCGTCGCGGCCGTAGACCACCAGCGCGTGCTCGGCGCCCAGGCGCTGCAGCGCGCGCACCTGGATGCCGACCAGGTCGGCGTGGAACACGCCCATCAGTATGTTCGGCGCACCGGCCGGATTGGTGAGCGGCCCCAGGATGTTGAAGATGGTCTTGATGCCGAGCTCCTTGCGCACCGGCGCGACGTTCTTCATCGCCGGGTGGTGGTTCGGCGCGAACATGAAGCCGATGCCGACGTCGGCGATGCACTTGGCGATCTGATCCGGCGTCAGGTTGATGTTGACGCCCAGCGACTCGAGCACGTCGGCGCTGCCGGACTTGCTGCTGACGCTGCGCCCGCCATGCTTGCTGACCTTGGCGCCGGCCGCCGCGGCGACGAACATGGAGCAGGTCGAGATGTTGAAGGTGTGCGAGCCGTCGCCGCCGGTGCCGACGATGTCGACCAGGTTCGTGGTGTCGGCCACCGGCACCTTGGTCGAGACCTCGCGCATCACCTGGGCGGCGGCGGTGATCTCGCCGATGGTTTCCTTCTTGACGCGCAGGCCGGTGATGAGCGCCGCCATCATCACGGGCGAGCACTCGCCGCTCATGATGAGGCGCACGATGTGCAGCATCTCGTCGTGGAACACCTCGCGGTGCTCGATGGTGCGCTGCAGGGCTTCCTGGGGGGTGATGGGCATGGTGATGTCTCCTTCGATTCAGTGAGTCGTTGCTGCCGGGTGGTCGGACAGCGCGAGCCGGAGGCCGAAGCCGATGAACAGCACGCCGGCGCCGCGCTGCAGCCAGTGCATGCCGCGCTGCACCACAACGACGCGGCGCGCGGTCCAGCCGGCCGCGAGCGCCCAGGCCACGTTGACGAAAATCGCGTTGAAATTGAACAGCACGCCGAGCAGGAAGAAGGCCAGCGCCTTGTGCTCGGTGCCCGGCGCGATGAACTGCGGCACGAAGGCCAGGAAGAACAGCGCCACCTTGGGGTTCAGTGCGTTGGTCCAGAAGCCGCCGAGGAACACGCTCCTGGCGCCGGCCGGCACGGCCGCAACGGGCACCGGTGCGGTCGTGGAAGGCCGGGAGAACAGCATTCGCACACCGACCCACAGCAGGTAGGCCGCACCGACCCACTTGAGCACGGCGAAGGCGGTGCTGGAGGCGGCCATCAGCGCGCTCAGGCCCAGCGCCGCGGCGACGATGTGGACGAAGCAGCCGGCGGTGATGCCGAAGCCGGCGAGGATGCCGGCGCGCACGCCCGAGCGCAGCGAATGGCTCACGACGTACAGCACGTCGGGCCCCGGCGTGAGGTTCAGCAGCAGCCCGGCGGCGACGAACAGCAGCAGCGAATGGGCGTCAGGCACGGAAGAAGCCCCGGATGGCGCCGATGGCGCGGTCGATGCCGGCCGCGTCGACATCGAGATGGGTGGCGAAGCGCAGCCGGTACAGGCCGGTGGCGAGCACACCCTGCGCCTTCAGGTGCGCCAGCAATTCGCCGGAGCGCGATCGCGCCGCGCCCGCCAGGTCGACGAACAGCAGGTTGGTCTGCGGCGCCTCGACCTGGAGCTCGGGGAGGCCTGCGAGGCCGTCCGCCAGCCGGCGCGCCAGCGCATGGTCGTCGGCCAGGCGGTCGACGTGATGGTCGAGCGCGTAGGACGCGGCCGCGGCCAGCAGGCCGGCCTGGCGCATGCCGCCGCCGGCCATCTTGCGGATGCGGTGGGCGCGCGCGATGAACTCGCGCGAGCCGCACAGCGCCGAACCCACGGGCGCGCCGAGACCCTTGCTGAAGCAGACCGAGACGCTGTCGAAGCACCCCGCGATGCGGCGCGCTTCGGCGCGGACGTCGGTGCCGAGCGCCGCCGCCTGGGCGGTCGCGGCGTTGAAGAGCCGGGCACCATCGAGGTGGCGCGCCAGGCCCCTGCGCTGCGCGAGCTGCGTAGCCTGCTCCACATAACCGAAGGGCAGCAGCTTGCCGCCCAGCGTGTTCTCGAGCGCCAGCAGCCGGGTGCGCGCGAAATGCGCGTCGTCGGGCTTGATGGCGGCCTCGATCGCGTCGAGCGCCAGCGTGCCGTCGGGCTGGTGGTCGAGCGGCTGCGGCTGCACGCTGCCGAACACCGCCGCGCCGCCGCCTTCCCAGCGGTAGCAGTGCGCCTGCTGGCCGACGATGTACTCGTCGCCGCGCTGGCAATGCGAAAGGATCGCGCAGAGGTTGCTCTGCGTGCCGGTGGGCACGAACAGCGCCGCCTCGAAACCCAGCAGCTCGGCGATCTGCCGCTGCAGCGCGTTGACGCTCGGGTCGTCGGCGAACACATCGTCGCCGAGCGGCGCCGCCAGCATGGCCGCGCGCATGGCTTCGGTCGGCTGGGTGACGGTGTCGCTGCGCAAGTCGACCATGGACGGTGAAGACAGACTGCTCATCGTGTTCACTCCAGGAAGTTGCGGAGCATCGCGTGGCCGTGCTCCGTCAGGATCGATTCGGGATGGAATTGCACGCCCTCGATGCGCACATCGTGCGCAAAGCCGGTGTGCCGCACGCCCATGATCTCGCCGTCGTCGGTCCAGGCGGTGAGCGCCAGCGCCTGCGGACAGGATTCGCGCTCGATCGCCAGCGAGTGATAGCGGTTGACGCTGAACTTCTCGGGCAGGCCGGCGAAGACGCCCTCGCGCGTGGTCGTGATCTCGCTGGTCTTGCCGTGCATCAGCTGCTGGGCGCGGATGATCCTGCCGCCGAAGGCGGCGCCGATCGCCTGGTGCCCGAGGCAGACGCCGAGGATCGGCAGCCGGCCGGCAAAGGCCTGGATCGCCGCCACGGAGACGCCGGCTTCGGCCGGCGAGCACGGGCCCGGCGAGATCACCAGCCGGCCGATGCCGCTGCCGATGCGCTCCTGCAGGCCCTCGAGCGTGATCTCGTCGTTGCGATGCACCTCGACCTCGGCGCCGAGCTCGCCGAAATACTGCACCAGGTTGTAGGTGAAGCTGTCGTAGTTGTCGATCATCAGGAGCTTCATGGCTTGACTCCGATCCGGTGCACGCCCTTGACCACGGGGAACACGTTGAAGTTGATCAGCAAACCCAGGCGCAACCCCGAGAGACGCACGGCGGCCTGGGCCTGCACGCGGTGCAGGTCGGTCAGCGCGTCGACCGCCTTCACCTCGACCACCACCGACTGCTCGACCACGAAGGCGGCGCGGCAGACCTCGCCGAGCGCGCGGCCCTTGTAGCTGGCCGAGACCGGCACGTCGCGCACGAAGCCGATCTCGCGCTCGGCCAGTTCGATCGCCAGCGCGGCCGCGTAGACCTCTTCGGGCAGGCCGGTGCCGAGCACGCGCTGCACCTCGACCGCGGCGCCGATGATCTCGTGCGAGAAGTCGTTGTTCTGGTTGTCTTCGTTCATCACTCGAGCCCCTCCTCGACCAGTTCGGCCGCGCGCAGCAGCGCACGCGCCTTGGCCTCGGTCTCTTTCCATTCCAGTTCCGGCACCGAATCGGCGACCACGCCGGCCGCGGCCTGCACGTGCAGCATCTGGTCCTTCACGATGCCGGTGCGGATCGCGATCGCGACGTCCATGTCGCCGGCGTAGCTGATGTAGCCGCAGGCGCCGCCGTAGAGCCCGCGCTTGGTCGGCTCGAGCTGGTCGATCAGCTCCATCGCATGCACCTTGGGTGCGCCCGTGAGCGTGCCGGCCGGGAAGGTGGCGCGCAGCACGTCGATCGCGGTCATGCCGTCCTTCAGCGTGCCCTCGACGTTGCTCACGATGTGCATCACGTGGCTGTAGCGCTCGACCGCGAAGGCCTCCGTCACCTTCACCGTGCCGGTCTTGGCGATGCGCCCGATGTCGTTGCGCGCCAGGTCGATCAGCATCACGTGCTCGGCGCGTTCCTTGGGGTCGTTGATGAGCTCGACCTCGGCCGCGCGGTCGAGTTCGGGCGAGGCGCCGCGCGGCCGGGTGCCGGCCAGCGGGCGGATGGTGATCTTCTGCTCGCCCTCGCCGGTGTGTTCCTGCCGCACCAGGATCTCGGGCGAGGCGCCGACCACGTGGAAATCGCCCAGGTGGTAGTAGTACATGTAGGGCGAGGGATTGAGCGAACGCAGCGCCCGGTAGAGCGACAGCGGCGACTCGGTGTAGCGCTTGCTGATGCGCTGGCCGACCTGCACCTGCATGAAGTCGCCGGCCGCGATCAGTTCCTTGGCCCGCTCGACCGCGGCCAGGTAGTCGGCCTTGGCGAAACTGCGCTGCGCCGGGTGCGCCTGACTCGGCAACACCCGCGGCGCGCTGACCGAGTACTTGAGCTGGTCGCGCAGTTCGCGCAGGCGCCGCTTGGCGTTGGCATAGGCCTCGGGCTGGCCCGGGTCGGCATAGACGATCAGGTAGAGCTTGCCCGAGAGGTTGTCGATCACCGCCAGTTCCTCGCACTGGAGCAGCAGGATGTCGGGGCAGCCCAGGGTGTCGGGCGGGCAGCTTTTCTCGAGCTTCTTCTCGATGTGGCGCACCGTGTCGTAGCCGAAGTAGCCGGCCAGGCCGCCGCAGAAGCGCGGCAGGCCCGGCCGCAGGGCGACCTTGAAGCGCTGTTGGTAAGCCGCCACGAAATCGAGCGGATTGCCCTGGGCTTTTTCCACGACTTTGCCATCCGTGACGACCTCGGTCAGCGCGTCGGCACCGAAGCCGCTGGCCCGCAGCAGGGTGCGCGCGGGCAGGCCGATGAAGCTGTAGCGGCCGAAACGCTCGCCGCCGACCACCGATTCAAGCAGGAAGCTGTGCTTGCCGCTGTCCTTGGTGTAGGCCAGCTTGAGATAGAGGGACAGGGGCGTTTCGAGGTCGGCAAAGGCCTCGACCATCAGCGGAATGCGGTTGTAGCCCTGCGCGCTGAGGCTTTTGAATTCGAGTTCAGTGATCACGGGTGGGGTCTCCGTCGGCCAGCGGACGCTTCAGGGTCGCTGGCGGGGTCATTCAGGGTTGGCCGGTTCAGGTCGACTGAAGGCCGCGGGCGCACGGCGTGCGCCGTGCAATCAAACAGGCAACGACGATGGCGTGCGCCAAGGCCAGGCTCCCCGGCTGCCTTGACCTGTCTGAGTGACGTGATGAATGAACATGGAATCGGGAGTTTAGCCCAGCGACAAGAGGCATTCAAAAAGATACATTCGGGCACTTTAAAAATTCTTGGCCGCCACGGAGACCCCGATGCCTTCCTTCGCCTTGCGGCGCGTTGTCGCGCTGTCCATCCTTGCCTTCGCTGCTGCCGCGGCGTCGGCCGCCCAGGTCGACGTCGCGGGCGTGAAGCTCGACGACACGATCGACCTGCGCGGCAGCAAGCTGCTGCTCAACGGCGCCGGCGTGCGCTACAAGGCGGTCTTCAAGGTCTACACCGCCGGGCTCTATCTCGGCAAGAAGGCCGACACGGTCGAGGAAGTGCTGGCGGCGCCGGGCCCCAAGCGCGTGACGATCACGATGCTGCGCGACATCGATGCCAACGAACTCGGCAAGCTGTTCACGCGCGGGGTCGAGGACAACTCGCCCAAGAGCGAGATGTCGCAGCTGATCCCCGGCCTGCTGCGCATGGGCCAGATGTTCGCCGACCAGAAGCAGCTCAAGGCCGGCGACAGTTTCACGGTCGACTGGATTCCGGGCAGCGGCAGCCTGATCACGGTCAGGGGCGTGCCGCAGGGCGATCCGATCAAGGAGCAGGCGTTCTTCAACGCGCTGCTGCGCATCTGGATCGGCCCATCGCCGGCCGACTACAAGCTCAAGGACGCATTGCTCGGGAAGGGCTGAAAGGCAAGCGCCCCCACGCTCGTCACTCCGTGTACTCGCTGCCCCCCGAGGGGGCCCAGGCCGCCTTGGGGCGGCCCGGCGCCGGCCTGAATCCCAGTTCGAGCAGTGAGTCGACGAAGCCGTCGGCGTCGACGCCGCGCACCGGCTGGCCGTGGTTGTAGCCGTAGCTGACCAGCACCACCGGGCAGCCGGCGGCGCGCGCGGCCTGGGCGTCGTTGCTGGAGTCGCCGACCATCAGGGTGCGCGCGGGCAGCGTGCCCAGCGCCTCGCAGGTCTTGCGCAGGGGCAGCGGGTCGGGCTTCTTGCGTTCGAAGGCATCGCCGCCGAACACCTGCTCGAAGTAGCGATCGAGACCCTTGGCGGCCAGCAGCGGCCGCGCGAAGGCGGTGGGCTTGTTGGTCAGGCAGGCCAGGCGCAGGCCCCGGGCCCGCAGCGCCGACAGCCCTTCGGCGACACCGGCGTAGACGCTGGCGTGCCGGCCGTTGATCGCGAGGTAGTGATGCTGATAGCGCAGCCAGGCGCGGTCGTACAGCGAGGCGCCGGCCCCGACATGGCGCAGCACCGACTGGATCAGGTGCTCCGAGCCCTTGCCCACCATGGCCTCGACGGCCGGTGCGTCCACCTGTGGCAATGCCAGGTCGTCCAGCATGAGGTTCAGGGCGACGACGAAATCGCCGAGCGTGTCGACCATCGTGCCGTCGAGGTCGACGATCGCGGCGTCGAAGTTGGAAAGGTCGATGCGTTGGGAATTCACGCGCCGGATCATAGATCGAGCGACTCGCACGGCGCGGTCGAGCGTGGAACCTAGAGCAGCTCGATCCCCGGCAGGCTCTTGAAGCAGGTCTCGCGCGTGATCTGCACGAAATCGCCCAGCCAGGCCTGCTTCGAGGTGGCGGCGCTGCAGGCCATGTGCAGTTCGCCGGTCAGACCCTTCCGGCCCACGGGCCGGGCCGTGACATAGCCGCGGTCGAGATAGCCCTGCACGGCCCAGAGCGGCAGCGTCGCGATGCCGCGCCCGCTCGCCACCAGTTGCAGCATCGCCACCGTGAGCTCGGTGGTGCGCCGATGGGCCGGCTCGATGCCGGCCGGCTGCAGCACCTGCCGCACGAGGTCCAGCATGTCGTCGGGCACCGGGTAGGTGATCAGCGTCTGGTCGGCGAAGTGCCGCGCGGTGAGGTGCGTCTTGCCGGCGAGCGGATGGTCGTTGGCCAGCAGCGCCATGATCTCGAAGCGAAACAGCGGGTGGTAGTCGACGCTCTCGGCCGGGTCCTGCTCGGAGACGATCGCGACTTCGGCGCGGTCCTGCAGCACCAGCGCGATCGGATCGGGATGGAAGCCCGACACGATGTCGAGCTCGATCTCGGGCCAGCGCTGGCGGAAGGCGTCCATCGCGGGCATCAGCCAGTCGAAGCAGGTGTGGCACTCGACCACGATGCGCAGCTGGCCGGCACGCCCGAGCGACAGCCGCGCCAGATCGCGCTCGGCCTCGCCGATCAGCGGCAGCGCCTTGTCGGCCAGCTCGAGCAGGCGCATGCCCGCGACGCTGAACTGCGGCGGGACCGACTTGCGCTCGAACAGCGCCAGGCCGAAATGCTCTTCCAGCAACCTGACCTGGTGCGACAGCGCCGACTGCGTGAGGTTCAGCAGCTGTGCCGCCCGCACCAGGCTCCCGGTGTCGCGCAGCGCCACCAGCGTGCGGAAGTGGCGGATTTCGAGGATGGACGAGATCATGAATTTCGTTCAAGTTGAAGAGCAAAAGGTTTCGTTTGAATCATATCGACATCCTTGGGAACATCGCCGCATGACACGTACTCACATCCTCGGCTTCCCGCGCATGGGCGCCCACCGCGAGCTCAAGTTCGCCCTCGAGCAGCACTGGCGCGGCGAGATCGACGCCGCCGCCCTCGAAGCCCTCGGCGCCGAACTGCGCGCGCGCCACTGGCAGGCCCAGCGCGATGCCGGCCTCGACTTCGTGACGGTGGGCGACTTCGCCTTCTACGACCACGTCGCCAACCACATCCAGCTGCTGGGCTGCGAGCCGCCGCGCTTCGAGTTCACGGGCGATGCGCCCGAACTGGCGCGCTACTTCACGATGGCGCGCGGCGTCGCCGACGAGGCCGGCCACGAAGGCTGCGCGCACGGCGGCCACGCCACCTTCGCGCTGGAAATGACCAAGTGGTTCGACACCAACTACCACTACCTGGTGCCGGAGTTCTCGGCGAATACCCGTTTCGGCCTTTCGTCGGTGCGCCTGTTCGACGAGGTCGCGCAGGCGCAGAAGCTCGGGCACAAGGTCAAGGCGGTGCTGCTCGGGCCCCTGAGCTTCCTGTGGCTGGGCAAGGAGAAGCAGGCCGGCTTCGACCGCTTCACGCTGCTGGACGCGCTGCTGCCGGTCTACGAGCAGGTGCTGGCCCGTCTCAAGTCGCTCGGCGTGGAATGGGTGCAGATCGACGAGCCGGTCCTCGGCCTCGACCTGCCAGACACCTGGCGCAACGCCTTCGAGCGCAGCTACTGGCAGCTCGCACGCAGTGCGCCGAAGCTGCTGCTCGCCACCTACTTCTCGCCGCTGGCGGAGAACCTCCGCCTGGCCTGCCAGCTTCCCGTGGCCGGCCTGCACGTCGACGCCGTGCGCGCACCGGAAGAGCTCACCGGCGTGGCCGACTGGCTGCCCGCGCACAAGGTGCTGTCGGTCGGCATCGTCGACGGCCGCAACATCTGGCGCACTGATCCCGATGCGGCGCTCGCTCGGCTCCAGCCGGTGGCCGACAAGCATCGGGGCGAGCTCTGGATCGCGCCCTCGTGCTCGCTGCTGCACGTGCCGTTCAGCCTCGCGGCCGAGACCGGGCTCGATGCCGAGATCAAGTCCTGGCTGGCGTTCGCGATCGAGAAGCTCGATGAATTGCGGGTACTGCGGGCGGCGCTGGACGGCGAGGACAGCGCCGTCGAGGCCGAACGCGTCGCAGCCCGCAAGGCCGTGGCCGCGCGCCGCGCCAGCCCGCGCGTGCACCGCGCCGACGTCGGGCTGCGCCTGGCGCGCAGCGTGGCCAGCGACGATCGCCGCCTGTCCGGCTTCGCGCAGCGCCAGGCCGAGCAACGCGCGCGCTTCGCGCTGCCGCCCTTGCCCACCACCACCATCGGATCGTTCCCGCAGACCGGCGCGATCCGTGCGGCGCGCGCCGCCTTCAAGCGCGGCGAACTCGATGCCGCGGCCTACCGCGAGAAGATGCAGGCCGAGATCACGCTCGTGGTTCGCAAGCAGGAGGCGCTCGGGATCGATGTCCTGGTGCACGGCGAGGCCGAGCGCAACGACATGGTCGAATACTTCGGCGAGCAGCTCGACGGCTTTGCGTTCACCGCCAACGGCTGGGTGCAGTCGTACGGCTCGCGCTGCGTCAAGCCACCGGTGATCTTCGGCGACGTGGCGCGGCCGGCGCCGATGACGGTCGAGTGGACCGCCTACGCGCAGAGCCTCACCAAGCTGCCGATGAAGGGCATGCTCACCGGGCCCATCACCATCCTGCAGTGGTCCTTCGTGCGCGACGACCAGCCGCGCAGCGTCACGACCGAGCAGATCGCCTGGGCGATCCGCGACGAGGTGGTGGATCTCGAGCAGGCCGGCATCGGCATCATCCAGATCGACGAGCCGGCGATCCGCGAAGGCCTGCCGCTGCGGCGCGCGGGCTGGAAGAACTACCTCGCAGGCGCCACCCGGTCGTTTCGCATCAGCGCCTCGGGCGTGGCCGACCGGACCCAGATCCACACCCACATGTGCTACTCGGAATTCAACGACATCCTGCCGGAGATCGCGGCGATGGACGCCGACGTGATCACCATCGAGACCAGCCGCTCCGACATGGAGCTGCTGCGCGGCTTCGGCGACTTCAGGTATCCGAACGAGATCGGCCCGGGCGTCTACGACATCCACTCGCCGCGCATCCCGAGCACCGACGAGATGGTGCGTCTGATGCGCAAGGCGGCCGCGGTGGTGCCGGCCACCAACCTCTGGGTCAATCCCGACTGCGGGCTCAAGACCCGCGGCTGGCCGGAAACCGAGGCGGCGCTGGCGAACATGGTGGCGGCGGCGCGGATCCTGCGCGACGAACTCAGGCCGGCGCCGGGCCGCCCCAAGCGGCCTGCGGCCCCCTCGGGGGGCAGCGACCACACGAAGTGAGGGAGCGTGGGGGCTCTCAACCCGCCGGCTTCTCCTTCTCGTCCGCCACCGCGTACGGCGTGAACCGGCTCTCGTTCTCGTTCACGTCCAGCGGCCGGCCGACGAACGGAAAGGCCCGCTGCGGGCAGGCCACGCGCTCGCAGACCTTGCAGCCCATGCCGATCGGCGTCGGCACCTCGGGATCCTTCAGGTCGAGGCCCTTCGAATAGACCAGCCGCGGCGCGTAGCGGATGTCGCAGCCGAGGCCGATCGAGAAGGTCTTGCTCGGCGAGCCGAAGCCGCGCTGCCCATGCGACACGGTGCGCGCGATCCAGAGGTAGGCGCGGCCGTCCGGCATGCGCGCGAGCTGCGGCAGGATGCGCCCCGGCTGCGCGAAGGCCTCGTAGACGTTCCACAGCGGGCAGGTGCCGCCGGTCTTCGAGAAATGGAAGTGCGTCGCAGACTGGCGCTTGGAGATGTTGCCGGCCCGGTCCACGCGAATGAAGAAGAAGGGCACGCCGGGCGCCTGGGCCCTTTGCAGCGTGCTGAGCCGGTGGCAGATGGTCTCGAAGCCGACGCCGAAGCGGCGCGCGAGCTGGTCGATGTCGTAGCGCAGCGTCTCGGCGGCACTCAGGAAGATGCCGTAGGGCAGCAGCAGGGCCCCGGCGAAGTAGTTGGCCAGGCCGATGCGCGCCAGCGCATGCGCCGGCGGGTCCCCGAAGTCCGCGCCGTCGACCAGCGACTCGATCAGATCCGCCTGTTCGAGCAGGGCGAGCTGGGTGGCCAGCTGGAAGGCCTGCTGGCCCGCCTCCAGGCTCGTGGACAGGCGCAGCACGCGATGGGCGGGATCGTAGCGGCGCTGGCTGTCCGCCGCGCCATCTTCCGCGGGAACGACACGCACGCCGTGGCGCTTCAGGAGCCGCTGCAGCAGCCATTCGCCCAGCGGCCCGCCGTGGCCGCGGGCCTCCGACGCCAGTCCTTCCGCGGCGACGTCGAGCGAATCGAAGTAGTTCCGATGGGAAAAGAAGAAGTCGCGCACCCGCTCGAAGGGCATCGGACGCGAGCCCGCCAGATCGCCGCGCCCATCGCCCAGCTCGGCCGCCATCGTCTCCAGCCGTTCCATCGCCTCCTGGTGACGGCGATGCAGCGCCAGCAGCGCGCGGCCCACGGCGGGCATCTGCGAGGCGACCTCGCGCAACTCGGGCAGCGACACCACCTCGCCGCCCGGGTTGTCGGCGAGCGCATCGCGCAGGTCCGCCACCAGCCGGGCCTCTTCGTCCTCGGAGAACTGCTGCACGTCGACGCCGAGCGCGCGGCTGATCCTGAGCAGCACGGCGACGGTCAGCGGCCGCTGGTTCTGCTCGATCTGGTTGAGGTAGCTGGGCGACAGGCCCAGCGCATGGGCCAGCGCCACCTGGCTCAAGCCGCGCTCGGCCCGGAGCTTGCGCAGGCGCACGCCCATGAAGGTCTTGCGCATCAGGCCGCACTCCAGTCGTTCGCAAGATTCGCAAATTCGAGGTTTTTCATTCGCAAGTATTCGCCAATTCAGGCCTTCATTATGGAGATCGAACTGCGTAAATTGCGAATCATGACCAACGAGTTCGCATCCCCCTCCGGCTTCAAGCCGAAAAAGTCCGTCGCGCTGTCGGGCGTCACCGCCGGCAACACGGCGCTGTGCACCGTCGGACGCACCGGCAACGACCTGCACTACCGCGGCTACGACATCCTGGACATCGCCGAAGTCTGCGAATTCGAGGAGATCGCGCACCTGCTGGTGCACGGCAAGCTGCCGACCGCGGCGGAACTGCGGGCCTACAAGGCCAGGCTCAAGGCGCTGCGCGGCCTGCCCGCGAGCCTGCGGGAAGCGCTGGAACAACTGCCCGCGAGCGCGCACCCGATGGACGTGATGCGCACCGGCGTCTCGACGCTGGGCTGCATGCTGCCCGAGAAGGACGACCACAACCTGCCCGGCGCGCGCGACATCGCGGACCGCCTGATGGCTTCGCTCGGATCGATGCTGCTGTACTGGTATCACTGGTCCACCCAGGGCAAGCGGATCGAGGTCGAAACCGACGACGACTCCATCGGCGCGCATTTCCTTCACCTGCTGCACGGGCGGCGGCCCACGCCGGAGTGGGAGCGCGCCATGCACACCTCGCTCAACCTCTACGCCGAGCACGAATTCAACGCCAGCACCTTCGCGGCGCGTGTCGTGGCCGGCACGGGCGCCGACATGTACTCGGCCATCACCGGCGCGATCGGCGCCCTGCGCGGCCCCAAGCACGGCGGCGCCAACGAGGTGGCCTTCGAGACCCAGAAGCGCTACGACTCGCCCGACGAAGCCGAGGCCGACATCCGCCGGCGCGTCGAAGCCAGGGAGGTGGTGATCGGTTTCGGCCACCCGGTCTATACGGTGAGCGATCCGCGCAACGAGGTCATCAAGGGCGTCGCGAAGTCGCTGTCGATCGCGGCGGGCTCGACCAAGATGTTCGACATCGCGGAGCGCCTCGAAGCCGTCATGTGGGAGGCCAAGAAGATGTTCCCCAACCTCGACTGGTTCAGCGCCGTGAGCTACCACATGATGGGCGTTCCGACCGCCATGTTCACGCCGCTGTTCGTGATCGCCCGCACCTCGGGCTGGGCCGCCCACATCATCGAGCAGCGCATCGACAACAAGATCATCCGGCCGAGCGCGAACTACACCGGCCCCGAGGATCTGGCCTACGTGCCCATGGCAGAGCGCCGGTAACGCGCCCCTCCTCTCTCCCTCCTCTCTCCCTTTTCCGTTCCTCACTTCTCTCTTCACCCGCATGTCCGCACACATCAGCAACGTCCGCCCCGAATGGGACTCCGTCATCGTCGACATCGTCGACTACGCGCTCGGCTACGAAGTCCGATCCGACCTGGCCTGCGACACCGCCCGCCACATCCTGATCGACACCCTGGGCTGCGGCCTCGAGGCGCTGGAATATCCCGCGGCGCGCAAGCTGCTCGGCCCGATCGTCAAGGGCACGGCGGTGCCGAACGGCGCCAGGGTGCCGGGCACGCAGTTCCAGCTCGACCCGGTTCAAGCCGCCTTCAACATCGGGCTTCTGATCCGCTGGCTGGACTTCAACGACACCTGGCTGGCGGCCGAGTGGGGCCACCCGAGCGACAACCTGGGCGGCATCCTGGCCGTGGCCGACTGGCTGAGCCGCAGCGCAGTCGCCGCGGGCCGCAAGCCCCTTCTGATGCGCGACGTGCTGACGGCCATCGTCAAGGCGCACGAGATCCAGGGCGTGATCGCGCTGGAGAACTCCTTCAACAAGGTCGGCCTCGACCACGTGCTGCTGGTCAAGGTGGCCTCGACCGCCGTGGTGTCGCAACTGCTGGGCCTTTCGCGCGACGAGACGCTGGCCGCCGTCTCGCTGGCCTGGGTCGACGGCCAGTCACTGCGCACCTACCGCCACGCGCCGAACGCCGGCAGCCGCAAGAGCTGGGCGGCGGGCGACGCCACCAGCCGCGCGGTTCGCCTGGCGCTGATCGCGCAGACCGGCGAGATGGGCTACCCCTCGGCACTGACCGCCAAGACCTGGGGCTTCTACGACGTGCTCTTCAAGGGCCAGCCCTTCAGCTTCCAGCGGCCGTACGGCAGCTACGTGGCGGAGAACGTGCTGTTCAAGATCAGCTTCCCGGCCGAGTTCCACAGCCAGACGGCGGTGGAGGCGGCGGTCGCGCTGCACAAGCAGTTGAAGGCGGCCGGCAAGACGGTGGAGGACATCGGGAAGATCACCATTCGCACGCACGAGGCCTGCATCCGCATCATCGACAAGCAGGGCCCGCTCCACAACGAGGCCGACCGCGACCATTGCATCCAGTACATGGTGGCCGTCCCGCTGATCTTCGGCAACCTCAAGGCGTCGGACTACGAGGCCGACGTGGCCGCCGATCCGCGCATCGACGCCCTGCGCGCCAGGATCCATTGCGTGGAGGACGCGCGTTACACCCGGGACTACCACGACCCGGAGAAACGCAGCATCGCGAACGCGCTGACCGTCGAGTTCAACGACGGCAGCCGGCTTGCCGAGGTCGCCGTCGAGTATCCGATCGGCCACCGGCGCCGCCGCGCCGAGGGCATTCCCTTGCTCGAGGCCAAGTTCCGCACCAACCTCGCGCGCAGCTTCCCGAAAAAGCAGCAGGACGCGATCCTGGCGGTCTCGCTGGACCCGAAGGCGCTCGACGCCATACCGGTGAACGACTACCTCGACCTCTACGTGATCTGATATGAAACTCACCCCCGAAGCGCCTTGCGGCGCCTCCCCCTCAAGGGGGCAACGCCAGCAGCCCGGCAAAGCCGGTTCTGCGGCGTTCCTGGCCTTCGATTGCGCCAGTCTCATGCGTCGTGGGTCACGCAATGGCGTGGTGGAACGCTGACATGGCGCTAAACACACGACAGATCCTGCGCGCCCTGGCCGAGGCACGCCGCGGCGTGCTGGTGCCCGGCGCCTTCAACGCGCTGTCGGCGCGAGTGGTCGAAGACCTCGGCTTCGAGGCCGTCTACGTCACCGGGGCCGGCGTCACCAACATGTGGTTCGGCCTGCCGGACCAGGGCTTCATGGGCCTGCACGAGATCGCCGATCACACCGCGCGCATCCGCGATGCGGTGGCCCTGCCGCTGATCGTCGACGCCGACACCGGCTTCGGCAACGCGCTCAATGTGCGGCACACGGTGCGCGTGCTGGAGCGCGCGGGCGCCGACTGCATCCAGTTCGAGGACCAGGTCGCGCCCAAGCGCTGCGGCCACTTCTCGGGCAAGGAGGTGATCGGCACCGCCGAGGCGGTGGCCAGGATCAAGGCCGCGGCCGATGCCCGCACCGATCCCGATCTGCTGATCCTGGCCCGCACCGACGCCTGCGCGACGCTGGGCTTCGAAGCCGCGGTCGAACGGGCGCAGAAGTTCAGCGAGGCCGGCGCCGACCTCCTTTTCGTCGAGGCCGTGACCACGGCCGCGGAAATTCGGGCGCTGCCGCAACGCGTGGCCAGGCCGCAGCTGCTGAACATGGTGATCGGCGGCAAGACGCCGATCCTCGGCGCCGACGAGTTGGCCGGACTGGGCTACGGACTGGTGCTGTACGCCAACGCGGCGCTGCAGGGCGCGGTGGCGGGCATGCAGAAGGCGCTTTCGGTGTTGCGCGACAAGGGCCGCATCGACGAGGACCCGGCGCTGGTCGTGAGCTTCGCGGAGCGCCAGCGCCTGGTGGGCAAGCCGGCGCTGGACGCGTTGGAAAAAAGATACACCGCCTGAAGGTCTTTGGCTCAGGCCTCTGTCAGCGTCTGGGCCGCGACCACGGCTTCGGTGCGGTTGCGCACGTTGAGGGCCCGGAAGATGGCGGCCAGGTGGATCTTGACCGTGCCTTCGCTGATGCCCAGGGCCCGGCCGATCAGCTTGTTGGGCTTGCCCTGCGACAGCAGCTGCAGGACCTCGACCTGGCGCTCCGTCAGCACGTTGCGCAGATGCTCGAGGGTCTGCACGGCGGCCGCCGCCGAGCCGCGCTGGGCGGCGCCCCCGGGGCCGCCGCCTGCGATGCCGGCGACGACACCGGGCGGCAGGGACGACAGCATCATCGGCGGAACGTAGACGCCCCCGGCCAGAACCAGGCGCACGGCCGACAGCATCACCTCGGGCGAGTAGGCCTTGGGAATGAAGCCGAGCACGCCGCGCTCGAGGGCGCTGCGCATGACCGCGGGGTCTTCGTAGCCCGACAGCACGATCACCGGCACGGCGGGATGGCGGCGGCGGATTTCGTCGATGTGGGCCTGGCCCTCGGCACCGGGCATGTTCAGGTCGATCATGGCCAGGTCGATGTCGTCCGAGGCCCTGGCGAGCAGCTCGTCGACGCTCATGGCCAGGACGAAGTCGATCTCGGCCTCGAGCTCCGACAACTTGGCCTTGACCGCCTCGATGACGAGCCGGTGGTCGTCGGCGATCAGGATTTTCATGGCTTTCCCCAGCGTCATGGATGAATTCGAGCAGGCCGACGATAACGGCGAACGAGACGCGCATCAAGGCGGATTTCGCTCCCCGAACGACATAGCTCCCAAGCGATATGGCGCCGGCTGGAGCGCATGGAAGAATGTTTCACATCCAAAAACGACCGGGGACATGGGCATGTGCCAACGACGCAGGCGCGATCGCAAGGCTCCGGTTGGCAAAAACGCCTAGCCGCGAGCGCGTTGCATGGCTCGGCTGATCGACTGCTTTTCCCGGCTGATCTCGTTCGGGCTCGGGCTGGACGCATCGATCGCGGCGCACCGGGCCGAACCCGGACGCGAAGCAGCGCGGCAACGGGCGCTCGACCTCCTCGAAGAGGCGCGCGAGGCTGCCCGGGCGCTTGGACGGTCTGCCACGGAGGTCGAATCGGCGCGCTTCGCGATGGTCGCCTGGATCGACGAGGTCCTGGCGCGGCACCCCCTTTGTGCGGCCGGCACGGCGCCGCTGCAGATGCAGCTGTTCAATTCCAACAACGCACAGACCGAGTTCTTCCATCATTTGTCGGCGCTGCAGCCCGGCGACGACGAGGTGCGCGAGGTCTACTGGCACGCGCTGGCGCTGGGGTTCAAGGGCCAGTATTACTTCGAGACCGGCGACAGCGGCGAGCTCGGCAAGCTCAAGGCCCTGCATGGCGAGCAGCTCGCGCTGCGGCCGGCGCGCCTCGACCACCCGGCACAGGAGCGCATCACGCCCCAACCCTGCGGCGTGCCCGACCCGCCGGGCCCGCGCGATCCGAAGTGGCGCGAGCGCATCCTGCTGCGCGCCGGCGGCGCGTTGGCGCTTTTGATTCCGCTGGCTTCCGTGCTCTGGTTCGTGCTGGCGGGCCCGGGCGAACGGCCCCCCACCCTGGCCCAGCGGGTCGACCGGCAGCTCCAGGCCGTGGCCTGCGCGGACCTCTCCGCCACGGTGGCAGCGGACGGCGCGACGCAGGTGCACGGCTTCGTCTCGCAACCCGACGAGATCGCCCGGGTGCAGCGGGAGGTGCGGGCCGTGCCGGGCGTCAGCGCGGCCCGGTTCGACCTCCAGCTGCGAATCTGGCCGCACTGCGAGGTGCTGGCGCTGCTGAAACCCTACCAGGCCCGCAACCGCGAAATGGCGACGGGCCTGGCGATCGCCACCCCCACCGCACCGAACGACCGCCTCCGGGAGGGCGACCGGGTGCTGATCGAAGTCGCGAATGCCCGCCGCGAAGGCTATCTGTGGGTCGACTACTACACCGCCGACGGTGCCGTGATGCACCTCAACGCCGGGGCCGTGCAACCGCTTCTGCGCGCCGGGGAAACCATCGAGCTCGGTCGCGACATTCCGTCGAGCTGGCTGGCCGCACCGCCTTTCGGAACCGTGCTGGTGACTGCGCTGTCGTCGCCCGTCCCCTTCGACGCCGCCGCCGAGCGGCCACCGTTCGAGCTGGCCTCGGCCTACCTCCAGCGGCTGCGCGAATCGCTGGCCGCGGGCGAATTCGGCGCCCGGGTGGTCGCCGAGGTCGTGTTCCTCGAAACCGTCCCGCGCTGAATCCGCGCGCCACTTCCCGATGAACGCGGTGGCGAGGCTCATTCGTCGTCGCGCACGCGGTGCTGGCTCATCAGGGTCTGCTGGGTCGCCGGCGGCACGGCCTCGTAATGGGACAGCGCGATGGTGTAGCGGCCCTGGCCGCTGGTCATGGCGTTGAGCCGCGACTGGTAGCTGGCCAGCTCGGCCATCGGCACCTGGCCGCGGATCACGATCGTTCCCACGCCCCCGTTCGCGGTGCCCGTGACCAGGCCGCGCCGCGCGGAGAGATCGCCGGTGACGTCGCCGATCGCATGGTCGGGCGCCGCGATCTCGATCTGCACGATCGGCTCGAGCACGATCGGCCGCGCAGCGCGGATGGCCGCCATGAAGGCCTTGCGCCCGGCGGTCGCGAAGGCGATGTCCTTGCTGTCGACGCTGTGGTGCTTGCCGTCGTGGACCACCACCCGCACGTCGACCACCGGGTAGCCGGCGACCGCGCCCGAGAGGAGCACCTCGCGCACGCCTTTCTCGACCGCCGGGATGAACTGGCCCGGGATCGCCCCGCCCTTGACCTCGTCGGCGAACTCGAAGCCGCTGCCGCGCGCCAGCGGCTCGATGCGCAGGAAGACCTCGCCGAACTGGCCGGCGCCGCCGGTCTGCTTCTTGTGCCGGTGGTGTCCCTCGGCCGGCGCGGTCACGGTCTCGCGGTAGGCGATACGCGGCGGCCGGGTGTCGACCTCGAAGCGGTAGACCTCGCGCAGACGCTCGAGCATCACCCGCAGGTGCAACTCGCCCAGGCCGTAGATGATGGTCTCGTTGGTCGCCACCACATGCTCGACGCGCAGGCAGGGATCCTCGGCGACCAGCTTGCCGAGGATTTCCCAGGCCCGCTGCTCGTCGCCGTGGCGCTTGGGCTCGACCGCCAGGCCGTGCACCGGGATCGGGAACCCCAGCGGCGCCAGATGCACGTGGTCGTCCTCGGCGGCATCGTGCAGCACGGCGTCGAAGTGGATCTCCTCGACCTTGGCCACCGCCACGATGTCGCCGGGCAGCGCCCGCGGCACCTCGACGTGATCCTTGCCCTGGAGCATGAACAGGTGGCCCACCTTGAAGGGCTTGCGGCCATCGCCCACGTAGAGCAGGCTGTCGCGCGTGACCGTGCCCTGGTGGACGCGAAAGATCCCCAGCTTGCCCACGTAGGGGTCGACCGTCACCTTGAACACGTGCGCCAGCACATGCAGCGAGGGATCGGGACGGGCCTGCATGGGCTTCGCCGCCGCACCCTCGCCGAGCAGGAAATCCGGCGGATTGGCCTCGGTCGGATCGGGCAGCAGCCGGACGATGACGTCGAGCAGCGCATCCACGCCGGCGCCGCTGCGGGCCGAGACGAAGCAGACCGGGATCAGGTGGCCTTCGCGCAAGGCCTGTTCGAGCGGCGCGTGCAGCTCGGCGGCATCGACGTCGCCCTCGGACAGATAGCGTTCGACGAAGGCCGCATCGACCTCGACCACCTGTTCGACCAGCGCCCGGTGCGCGGCATCGACGCTGCCGATGTCGGACTGCCCCTCGCGGTTGAAGAAGCAGTCGACCACCTGCGTGCCACCGGCTGCGGGCAGGTTCAGCGGCAGGCATTCGCGCCCGAAGACGGACTGGATCTGCGCCAGCAACCCTGCCAAGTCGACGCCCTGGGCGTCGATCTTGTGGACGATGACCATCCGCGCCAGATGCCGCTCGACGGCGTACGCCATCATGCGCAGCGCCATCGGTTCGATGCCGAGGGCGGCATTGATGACCACCGCCGCGGTCTCCACCGCTTCCAACGCGGGCAGGCTCTGGCCCAGGAAATCGGCACCGCCCGGCGTGTCGATCAGGTGCACCCGTGTGCCGGCATGCGTGAGGTGCATCACCGAGGCATTGAGCGAGTGCTGCATGCGGCGCTCGAGGGGGTCGTGGTCGCTGACGGTGCTGCCGCGCTCGATGCTGCCGCGCGCACCGATGGCGCCCGCCTTGTGCAGCAGGGCCTCGGCCAGCGAGGTCTTGCCGGCGGCCGAGGCGCCGACGAGCGCCAGGGTTCGTACCGCTTCCATTTCGGCCGTGTGGCCGTTCGTTCGGCTTGGCATGGGTGGTCTCCTCGGCGCCGGGGTCGGCAACCCAGCGTACGGGATCGGCTGCTCCGACGCAAGCCGGCTTCCACTTGCCGGAGAATGGCCCCATGGAACCGTCGCCCGATCCCGCATCCGACAACGCCGGCTACGGGCGCCGCCGCGCGTTCATGGCCGTCAAGATCCCGGTGGTCGAGGGCGTGGACGACCGTTGGCACCAGCGCGAGGAGCGCATCGACGAGGCATTGCGGGCCCGGGGCATCGGCTCGGTGCTCGGCTGGGGCGATTCGCTCGGCGACGCAGCGCCCGGCGGGCCGCGCCGAGTCGCGTTCGTCCGCGTCGACATCGATGTCTCGGACATCGCCGCGGGGCGGGTGCTGTTGCAGGCCGCGCTGCCGGTGATCGGCCTGCCGGCAGGCACCGAGATCCACTATTCGATCGGGCGCCTGCGCTTCGCCGACATCTATGCGCCTCCCGACTGGCTGCAGGAGCGGCCGCAGGCCTAGGGCCTGTCCACGCCAATACCGGAGTCCCGGAGGGCTGCGACCTGTTGCGCATACGCGCTGTCGATGCGCTGCAGCCGGGCCTCGCGCGCGGCCTCGTTGACCCACTGCGCATTGAGCGCGCTCTGCCTGGCGAGCTGGTATTGCAGCTTGGCGGCCGGCAGCAGCGCCTTGTTGTCCGCGGCGGCGTAGCCCAAAGCGGCATGCAGCGACTTCAGCACCGCGCGCTGGGCCTCGGCACGCGGCCCCCGGCCCTGGCCGTAGCCCACCAGGAATCTGCGCAGCTTCTTCTGGAACTCCACCGGAAAGTCGCTGCGCATCACGAACTGCGCCTGCGGCGTCGGGTCGGAACGCCAGACCACCTGCAACCGATCGGCCTCGACCGGAAACTGCTGCCTGAAGCGCTCGAAATCGGTCGTGTTGTTGGTCGCCACGTCGGCATCGCCGTTGGCCACCGCCAGGGCCGTGGCCTGGTGGGTGCCGACGATCTCGCTGCGGAAGCGGGTCTCCATCACGATCCGGTTCGGCAGGAAGAGCTGGACCTGCGGCAGGATGAAGCCCGACACCGACCGGTTGTCGCCGCGCGCCAGGCGCCATTGCTCGGGATGGGCCAGCAGGTCCTCGAGCGTGTTGCGCGGACCCGCCCGGCGAACCAGCAGCACGGCGCGATGGTCGGGCGCGCCCGCATGCCGCCGCACCTGGGCCAGCACGTTCATGTGGCGCTGCGACACGGCATCGAGCGCAAGCTGGGCCGACAACAGGCTCAGATCGACCTGCCGGCGCCGGATGGCCTCGTCCAGCGACGCATAGCTGGCCGCGGAATGGACCGTCACGGGCCGGCCGATCGCGCGGCTCAGGTCAGCCAGGAACGGCGTCCAGCTTTCGCGCGACTCGACCACGCCGCCGACCGGCAGGACGCCGAAGCGCAATTCGGTGGCCGGGGCGCGGCCCGCCTGCGCCCCGGCCGCCGCGTGCCAGGCCAGCACGGCCGCCAACGCGAAGCGGCCTGCCCGCAGCCAGAGCCCGCGGTTCACGGCCGCGTTCAAGGCGCGCCCGCGCGCAGTGCAGCCGCCTGTTCGGCGTAGAGGGTCTCGATGCGCTGCAGCCGGGCCTGGCGCGCGGCCTCGTTGACCCACTGCGAGGTCATGGCGCTCTGCCGCGCGAGCTGGTAGGCCAGCTTGGCGGCCGGCAGCAGCGAACTGTCGTCGGCCGCGACGAAGCCGGCCAGGTCGTGCAGCGATTTCAGCACCGCGCGCTCGCTGTCGCCGCGCGGGCCCTTGCTGCGGGCGTATTCGATCAGGAACTGCTGCACCTTCCGCTCGAACGCGGGACCATAGTCGCGCCGGATGACGATCTGCGCATGCGGGATCAGCTCCGACTCCCAGATCACCTGCAGCCGCTCGGCCTCGGCCGGGAACTGCTGCCGGAAGCGCTCGAAGTCGGCCGTGTTGTTGGTGGCGACATCGGCCTCGTCGTTCGCCACGGCCAGCGCGGTCATCTGGTGCGTGCCCACCAGTTCGCTGCGAAAGCGGGTCTCCATCGCGATGTGGTTGGGCAGGAAGAGCTGCAGCTGAGGCACGATGAAGCCCGACACCGAACGGCTCTCGCCGCGCGCCAGGCGCCAGTTCTCGGGCTCGGCCAACAGGCCCTTGAGGGTGCTGCGGGGGCCTGTCTTGCGCGCCAGCAGCAGCGCGCGGTAGCCGGGCAGGCCGTCATGGCGCGTGACCTGGGCGAGCACCTTCATGCGCCGCAGCGTCACGGCATCGAGCGCCATCTTGCCGGACAGGAAGGCCATGTCCACCTGGTTGCGCTGTATCGCCTGTTCCAGGCCTTCGTACGAGGTCACCGACAGCATCGTGATCGGACGCCCGATGGCACGCCGCAGGTCCGCGAGCAGCGGCTCCCAGTCGTTGCGCGACTCGAAGGCACCGCCCAGCGGCAGGATGCCGAAGCGCAAGGGCGCCGGACCGGCGGCATCGGCCGCGCCCGCCGTCTGCGCCGGCACCGCGAGCGGCCAGCCGAGCAGCAGCGCCAACGCGCCGCGCGCCACCCAGGCGCCGACGCGCCGCGTCCTGGCCCGGAACGGACCTGGCAGAGACGCCACGCAAGCAAGGGGGGCGCTGGATGCGCAACGGACAGGAACCTGCATTTTTCTGGAACGCGTGGGCCCGACGAGCCCGAACGGGCTGGTCAAACGAGTGCGCTCTACAACACAATTAGAAACCAACTTAAGCATTCATCGTGTCATTTTCCTCAACCCACACGCATTTGTCGGCCCTCGACAGGCGGATCGCCGCCCCCGCCCTTCCTCCATGAGCTGGTCCTTCCGCGCCCTTCGCCTGCTCGCCGGCCGCCTGACCCTGGCGCAGCAGCTCGTGCTGCTGGCGCTGCTGCCGGCGACCGTGGCGACACTGGGCGCGATCGCGGTGCTGACACGCCAGCACCTCGCGAACCTGACCGAGCTGATGCGCGCCAATGCCCAGACCGTGGCCCTGCAGGTCGCGACCGTGGCCCAGTCGCAGATCCAGCACATGGACCGCCGGGCGCTGCAGCGCACCGCCCAGTCCGGCAGCACTCAGCCGCATGTGCAGCATGTGCAGATCTGGTCGGAAGAGGGCGAAATCCTCGCCAATGCGGACACTACGGACCTGCGGCGTGGCGAAGGCCTTCAGGTGGTCGCGCCGATCACCGGCGACGACGGCAGGCACACCGGCAAGGTGATGGTCGAGATGAGCCTGGACGCGGTGAGCAACGCCAAGAGGGCGGTCTGGTTCAACGTCGTGCTGGTGCTCGGCGCCAGCCTGGTCGGCGTCGGGCTGGCGGGCTGGTGGGCGGCGCGCCGCATCAGCGCACCGATCCAGGCGCTCGGCGAAGCGGTCGACCGGCTCGGCGCCGGCGAGGATGCCCAGGTGGAAGTGGAAGGCACGACCGAGGTTCGGCGGCTGCAGCACGGCTTCAACCTGGCGGCGCGTGCGCTGCTGGAAAGCCGCAACCAGCTCGAAAGCCGCATCGTCCACGCGACCGCCGAGCTGGCCAGCAAGAACCAGCAGCTCGAGGTCGCGAGCCAGGCCAAGACGCGGCTGCTGGCCGCTGCCAGCCACGACCTGCGCCAGCCGCTGCATGCGCTCACGCTGTTCTCCGACGGGCTGGCCAACGGCGAGACCGATCCGGTGCGGCTGCAGCGCATCGGCCACATCCGCGAGTGCGTCGAATCGCTGGACCGGCTGTTCTCCGAGCTGCTCAACCTCTCGCAGCTCGACGCCGGCGTGCTGCAGCCGCATTGGACCGATTTCGCGCTCGACAGCCTGTTCGACGAGATCAGCCGCAACTTCCGCGCCGTGGCCGAGCAGAAGAACCTGCGGCTGGTGGTGCGCAAGACCGACGCCTGGGTGCGCTGCGACTACGTGATGCTGTCGCGCATCCTCAACAACCTGGTGTCGAACTCGCTGCGCCACACCGCGGAGGGCGGAATCCTGGTGGGTGCGAGGCGCCGCGGCAAGGCGATCCGGATCGACGTCTGGGACACCGGCATCGGCATCGCGGCCCACCACCAGCCGCGGGTCTTCGAGGAGTTCTACCAGGTGGATCCGCAAGGCCGGCAGGGCAGCCGCGAGTCACGCGGCATGGGCCTGGGCCTGGCCACTGTGCAGCGGCTCGCGGCCCTGCTCAACACGCGGGTCGAACTCAGTTCACGGCCGCACAAGGGCACCTGCGTGCGCGTGCCGGTGCGCTCGATCGGACCCGCGCCCGCCTTGGCGATGCCGCTCGCGGAACTCCCCGGCATGCCGACCGAGGACGAAGTCCAAGCCCGGGCCAGCCTGGTCGGTGTGGTGGTGCTGGTGATCGACGACGAGCGCACCATCCTCGAGGGGCTTCAGGTCGTGCTCGCGAACTGGGGCGCGCAGGTGCTGGCCGCCCAGAGCCGCGCCGAGGCCCTGGCGCTCGCCGATGCCTGGGATCGCCCGCCCGACGTGGTGCTGAGCGACCTGCTGCTGGAGGGCGGCGACAACGGGCTCGACGTGCTCGCCGCCCTCGCGCGCCACCCCCGCGGCATCGGGCCGTCGACCGCGCGCCTGCTGGTGACCGGCGAGACCAAGCCCGACCGCCTGCGCGAAGTCGCCGGCGCCGGCGTCGCGGTCCTCTACAAGCCGGTCTCGCCGCGCGTCCTGCGCCAGGCGATTCAGGCTCAGATGGCCGCGGTGCGCGTCGCCCTCGCGACCCCGGCGTAGGCGCCGTACGTCGTCAGACATAGACCGACAGGCTGCGGAATTTCGCCCTCCGCCCCCCAATGCGCCGCCACCGCGGGTGGACATAAGCCCTCTGCCTTATCGCGCCCAAACAGCCGCCTTCGTACATTGGCTCCATCGCCCTCTGCGGATGCAGTCCATGTTTTCGACCCGTCTCCCCACGCTGCCTGGCCTGCAGCGCGCCATTGCGGCCATGGCCTGCGCGGTCCTGCTGTGCGGCGGCGTCCAGGCGGCCGGGCTCACCGTGCTGATGGCTGACGAAACGGCCGCCCACATCGAATTCGTTCGTCAACTGCGGGAAACGCAGGACGCCGGCAGCCGCTTCGACCTGATCCACCTGGTGGCCGGCGAACCCGCCGGCGAGGACCTCGCGGCGGCCCCGAGGCCGGCCGGCATCACGATGGCCGTCGGCATCACGGCGGCGCGCTCGGCGATCGAACGGGCCGGCCAGGATCCGCTGGTGCTCGCGATGCTGAGCCGGCTCGACTACGAGAGCCTCAAGGGCACGGCGGCGCTCCGGCGCCCGGAGCGCCGGATCGGCGTGCTGCTGCGCGAGCCCGCGATGGCAGACCAGCTGGCGCTGATCGATGCGGTGCTGCCCGCAAAGCGCCGGCTGGGCGTCGTCGCGACCGCGGAGTCGGAGCCGATCGTGAGCGAACTGCAGCGTGCCGGCCAGGGCTGGGACCTGCAGCTCGAATACGCGCCGGACGCCACGTCGCTGGCGGCGGTGCTGCGGCTGCTGGTGTCGCGCAGCGACGCGCTGCTGGTGCTGCCCGACAAGATCGGCGACAGCCAGGCCGCCACGCTGGCGGTCCTGCGCGCCGGTGCCGCTGCCGGCCTGCCGGTGTTCGGCACCAACGAAGGTTTGGTGCGTTCCGGCGGCCTGGCCGCCGCGGTGTCGACGCCGCGCCAGCTCGCACAGCAGGCGCGCGCCCTGGGCCGCAAGCTGGCCGCAGCCAACGGCGCCGCCAGCGTGTGGGTCGAGGCCGCGACGCCGGCGACCGTGCGCGTCAACACCACCGTGGCCCGCGGACTGGGCCTGCGCCTGCCTGACGAACGCGACCTGACCGCCGGCGTGACCGGTGTTCGATGAGCGCCGCCGCGACATGACCGCGCCCAGCCATCGCCTGGAGGTGCCCGCCGCTGCCGTCGGGCCGAACGATCCGGCGCTGGCTGAGCACAGCGCGCTGGTGGTCGGGGGCAGCCTGCATCGCGACCTGTTCCGGCTGGGCGTGGTGCCGTGCGCGGCGGTCGCGCTGGCGCTCACCGCCTGGTTCACCCACGGCCGGCTGGCCACGCTCGAGACCGCGTTCGATGCCGAGGGCGAGGCGGTGGCGCGCCAGGTCGCGGCCATGTCCGACCTGAGCCTCTACGCGGGCGACCTGCCGGCGCTGCAGAACGTCGCCAATGCCGCGCTGCGCGGCGGCCAGGTGACGCGGGTCGAGATCAGCAACAGCGCCGGCGTCTATGTGACGGCCGGCCCGAAGACCGCCTCGCTCGCGCAACTGCGGATGTTCACCGCGCCGGTCACGCTGCGCGAGGCCTCGCGCACGAGCGCCTTCGCGCCCGCGGGGTCGACGGCGGCCGGCGAGACGCCGATCGGGCTGGTCCAGACCTTCCGCGACACCACCGCCCACGCGCGCGAACGCACACTTTCGCTGATGGCGGGCATCGGCATCGCGATGATCGCGCTGCTGGTCGCCTGGGCCTGGGTGCGCCATACGGCGCGCGCCGTGGCGCAGCCGCTGCGCCGCATCTCGCGCACGGTGGCGGCGCTGGAGGCCGGCCGCTTCGATGCGCGCTGCAACGTGGTCGGCCCGCAAGGCGCCGAGGACAGCCCGGCCGGGCGCGCTCGGCGCCCCCCGCACGAGTTCGCCAACCTCGCGCACGACATCAACCGACTGGCCGAGCGCCTGCAGCGCAATCGCCAGCAAAGCGAGGACCGGGTGCGCGAAGCCACGGCCGTGGCGCTGCAGCGCATGGCGGAGGCCGAGCAGGCCGCGCTCTCCCGCGCGCGCTTCCTGGCCGCCGCGAGCCACGATTTGCGCCAGCCGCTGCATGCGATGGGGCTGTTCATCGACGGCCTCCTGCCGACCGCCTCGCGCGTGCAGCGGCCCGCGGTCTTGCGCCTGCAGGAAGCGACCGGATTCATGGGCGTGCTGCTCGACGACCTGCTCGAAATCTCGCGGCTCGACGCCCAAGTCCTGACGCCCGCGATCGGCGGCGTGTCGCTGGCGACGCTGTTCGACCAGCTCGAAGCGCAGCACGCCGCACCGGCGGCCGCGGCCCAGGTGCGGCTGCTGTGGCGCGACCACGGCCTGGCGGTGCGAAGCGATGCCGCGCTGCTGCTGCGCATCGTCGGCAACTTGGTCAGCAACGCCGTGCGCCACACACCGCGCGAGGGCACGGTGCTGGTGGTGGCGCGCCGCCGCGGCGACGCGGTGCGCATCGAGGTGCGCGACAACGGTGTCGGCATCGCGCCGATCCATCAGGGACGCATCTTCGAGGAGTTCTACCAGGTCGCCAACACCGAGCGCGACCGCCGCCAGGGCTTCGGTCTGGGCCTCTCGATCTGCTCGCGGATCGCTGCGCTGCTCGGCACCCGCATCTCGGTCCGCTCGGCGCTGCAGGCCGGCAGCACCTTCGCGCTCGAGCTGCCGCTTGCCAGCCCGCGAGAAGTGATGCCGCGGGCACCGGAACCGCAGGCATCGGCGCCATTGGCCGGCCTGCACTGCCTGGTGGTGGACGACGACCCGGCGATCCTCGACGGCAGCCGCACCCTGCTCACGCAATGGGGCTGCCCGGTCGACTGCGCATCCACGCACGCCGAAGCCCTTGCGCAGCTCGGGGCGGACGGCGCGCATTTCGACGTTGTGCTGTGCGACCTGCAACTGGCGCGCGACGAAGACGGCATGGAGGTGATCGAGGCGACGCGCCGGCTGCAGCCCGATGCGCTGCCCGTGCTGGTGTCCGGCGCCACCGGGCCCGAGGCGCTGCAGCGCCTGCGCCAGGGCGGCGTGATGCTGCTCACCAAGCCGGTCGCGCCGGCCAAGTTGAGGGCCCTGCTATCGACGCGCCGAAAGAATGAAATCCAGAGCATTCCTTGATTGCTCAACTTGTAGGCTGGCGGTGACAGCCCCCGTGATGCACCGGGAACCGGCACGGCGCGAAAGCGGCCATGCCATGCCTTATTGGTAACCATTTGCGTCAACACTGAACACGCCTCGCGCGGAATGACGTTGCGACAGCCGGCCCATCGACCCGCGCTCACGGCGTGTTGGCATCGACCCAGTAGGTTTCGGAGCCCCCTCGCTCCGCACTCAGGATTCAGGCCGGCACGCCGTCCACATGGGTCCGGCCCCAGTGCCGGTGCTTCGCGATCGCGGCAACGAAGTCCTGCGCGATCCGCGCCGCCGCGGTCGTGTCGCCGAGATTGGTGACCGGCGTCGACGCCACCACCACGCCGGCCGGCGCCGCCTTGGGGTCGGAACCCACGCCGAGCGTGGCCAGCAGCTGCACGCCCTCCCCCACGGCGCAGATCGCCTTGCAGTGCTTGTAGGCCTCGAGCACGAAGTGCACCGCGTCCCCGTTCTCAGCCAGGGTCTTGGCGCCCTGGGCACCCGCGGGCACCAGCACCGCGTCGAACATCACCGAGGACGTGTTGACGAAGGTGGCGTCGACCTCGATCTGGCGCTTGGAGGCGCTGGCGATGGTGCCGAGCCGCGGGCCGACCACCCGACAGCGCGCGCCGGCCTGCTCGATGGGCTCGCGGATCGCCTTCAGCGAAGCCGAGTCGATGCCGTCGGCGACCAGGATCGCGACCTTGCGCGTCCTGACCGAGCCGTCGCCGGAGCCGGCCATGCTGAGCGCTGGCGATTCGTCGATCGGAAGCGTGAAACGGTGGTCGCGGAATCCCGCGCGGCCTGCCGCCGCTTTCGCATCGGGTGCATGGATGCCCAGCACCTCGGCCACGCGCCGCGCGAGCTTCTCGTCCACGTGCGCCAGGTTGTCGACCATGCGCTGGCGCACTGCCGGCACCTCGACCTTCGACAGCTCGAAGCGGAAGGCGGCGATGAGGTGCTCCTTTTCGGCCGCGCTCTGGCTGTTGAAGAACAGCCGCGCCTGCGTGAAATGATCGTCGAACGACGGGCTGCGCCGCCGCAGCTTGGGCGGCTCGGTCTCTTCCGGGAAGGACTGGAAGCCGGTGCTGCCGCCGTCGACCCGGAACTCCTTGCCATCGCCCAGCGAGTTCGGCTCGTAGGCGACCTGGCCCCGTGCGATGGTCTGGCGGTGCATGCCGTCGCGCTGGAAGTTGTGGAAGGGGCAGGTCCCCTTGTTGATCGGCAACTCGTGGAAGTTGGCGCCGCCCAGCCGCGAGATCTGCGTGTCGGTGTAGGAGAACAGCCGCCCCTGCAGCAGCGGGTCGTTCGAGAAGTCGATGCCCGGCACCACGTGGCCCGGGTGGAAGGCCACCTGCTCGGTCTCGGCGAAAAAGTTGTCGGGGTTGCGGTTGAGCACCATGCGGCCGATGCGCTGCACCGGCACCATCTCCTCGGGGATCAGCTTGGTCGGGTCCAGCAGGTCGAAGCCGAAGGCGTGCTCCTTGTCCTGCGGAACCATCTGCACGCCGAGCTCCCATTCGGGGAAGTCGCCGTTCTCGATCGCCTCCCACAGGTCGCGACGATGGAAGTCGGCGTCCTGGCCGGCGATCTTCTGCGCCTCGTCCCAGGCCAGGCCGTGGACGCCGAGCCTCGGCTTCCAGTGGAACTTGACGAAGTGGCTCTCGCCGCGCGAATTGACGAAGCGGAAGGTGTGGACTCCGAAGCCCTCCATCATCCGCAGGCTGCGCGGGATCGCCCGGTCCGACATGGCCCACATCAGCATGTGGGTGGTCTCGGGCATCAGCGAAGCGAAATCCCAGAAGGTGTCGTGCGCGCTCGCCGCCTGCGGCATTTCGTTGTGAGGTTCGGGCTTGACGGCGTGGATCAAGTCAGGGAACTTCATCGCGTCCTGGATGAAGAACACAGGGATGTTGTTGCCCACCAGGTCGTAGTTGCCCTGCGGCGTATAGAACTTGACCGCGAAGCCGCGCACGTCGCGCACCGTATCGGCCGATCCCCGCGAGCCCGCCACGGTCGAGAAGCGCACGAAAACCGGCGTCTTCACCGCCGGGTCCTGCAGGAACTCGGCCGAGGTGAATTGCGACATCGACTTGTAGACCTCGAAAAAGCCGTGCGCGGCCGACCCTCTGGCATGCACCACCCGCTCCGGGATGCGTTCGTGGTCGAAATGCGTGATCTTCTCGCGCAGGATGAAATCCTCGAGCAGGGTCGGCCCGCGCGCGCCCGCCTTCAGCGAGTTGTGGTTGTCGGGGATCTGCAGGCCCTGGTTGGTGGTCAGCCGGGCCTCGATGTCGGTCGTGAAGGCGGCCAGTTGCGCCTCCTTGGCGTGGCTGCCGTCACTGCCGTCACCCGGCCTGGGGCGACGGCCCGCGGCCGCCTTGATCGGTTGCGTCATCTGGATTCCCTTGGATCAAATTGAAAGGCGAAGAAAGACAAGACGGCGCAGCCGCAGCGCCGCTCGCAGGATCTCGCCGGAGCCTGTCGCCGACGCCTGAAGAGCTTAGGCCGGCGCCGTGCCGCGGGCCGTAGTGGCCGCGCGCTGGCCGCTGTCGGCGCACCGAGCCATGCACGGTAGGACCACGCCGACGGGTGTTCCGCAAGCGCCTACGCCGCCTCGCGCGCTCGCCCACGCCGCAGCGCCAGCCGCTTCGATAGGATGGGACGCACGCGGGCGGTGGCATCAAGCATGCTTTGCCTGCATTCCCCCCCTCCTCCAAGGCCAGCCCCATGCTCATCAAAATCGGTTTCGACATCGAACTCGGGGTCACGGCGCCGACCGCGCTGATCTACATGCTGGCGCTGCACCCTTCGCGCGCGGGCGACCTCCAGGGCCCGGAGAACCTCACGATCAGCCCGCCGCTGCGCACCGACCACCACACCGACAGCTTCGGCAACCACTGCGCCCGCGTGGCGGTGCCCCTGGGCGTGAGCCGGGTGAGACTGCGCAACGAGGCGGTGGTGTTCGATCCGGGCTTGCCCGACCCGGTCGCCCACGGCGCGATGGAGCACGCACCGGCCGACCTGCCGGTGGGCACGTTGCAGTTCCTGCTGCCGAGCCGCTACTGCGAGGTCGACAGCGAACTGCTGCAGTTCGCCTGGAGCCGGTTCGGCGGTGTTCCCCCCGGCTGGGATCGCGTTCAGGCCATCTGCGACTTCGTGCACCAGCACCTGCGCTTCGACTACCAGTGCGCTCGCGCCACCCGCACCGCGCTGGAGGCCTACCGGGAGCGCGTCGGCGTCTGCCGCGACTTCACGCACCTGGCGATCACGCTGTGCCGCTGCATGAACATCCCGGCCCGCTACGTGACCGGCTACCTGGGCGACATCGGCATCGCCCCGGTGCCCTATCCGATGGATTTCAGCGCCTGGTTCGAGGTCTACCTCGGCGAGCGGTGGCACACCTTCGACGCCCGGCACAACATCCCGCGCATCGGCCGCGTCGTGATCGCGCGCGGCCGCGATGCGGCCGATGTGCCGATCACGATGGTGTTCGGCGTCAACACGCTGGAGCGCTTCGAGGTGACGACCGACGAGGTGTTCGCGGTCTCGGCCTGACCGACGGCACGGCGCTGCACGCCGATCAGCGGCAGATCGCCGTCCCCGCCGGTCGCCAGGTCTTTCCATCCTGGCCCTGGTAGCGCAGCGCTACGAGCGAGCCCTGGACTTCCCACTTGCCGACGCCGGGAGCGATCACTCATGACCACCTCCCGGGCCCCCACCTGAGCTGAGCTTCAGTGGGCGGCGCGCGCCTGGGCCGAAGGGCGCGCTCAACCCCCTCCGCAATGTGAAAAATCTCACGAAGGCTCGTGGGATGGGCCTTGGCCGCTATTCAAACCATAGCGTTCGCGCAGTTTCGTAACCGTTTGTGTGAACTCCTTCCTTAGGTAACTAGTACCTTCGTCCTAAATTCGAAAGTACTCAATTCCTGCTTCGGCGGGGCGTTTGCAACCTCGGAAAGAACACTATGAACTGCGTTTTCAGGATCATCTGGAATGCGTCGAAAGGCCTTTGGGCCGTGGCATCGGAGCTGGCAACGGGCGTCGGCAAGTCGACGGCAAGCGGCACGTCCCGGTCCGATTCGCAACTCGAAATGCCTGGGTTCGCACGGGCCAAGGGGCTGCAGGCCTGTGTGGCCGTGGCACTTCTCGCCATGGCGGGTGTCGCGCCGGCAGCCAACTGCGGCAACGACAAGGACGTCGGCAATGCGTCGAACTGCCATGCTCCTGCTCCTGCTCCTGCTCCTGCTCCTGCTCCGGCTCCAGCCCCGGTTCCAGCCCCGGTTCCAGCCCCGGTTCCAGCCCCGGTTCCAGCCCCGGTTCCAGCCCCGGTTCCAGCCCCGGTTCCAGCCCCGGTTCCAGCCCCGGTTCCAGC
>NZ_JBFUBW010000053.1:0-34091 GCF_056405555.1 Variovorax sp. P1_G12
TGATCTTGGCCGCCGTCAGTTCGGGGCGCTCGCTCTTGGTGACTTCTCTTCCGACGAAGCTGCTCTTGCCGCTGTCGGCCACGCCGTCCACGGTCTCGACCGCGGCGCTGCCACCGGTGGCCGCTGCGGCATCGAAGCCCGTCGTGCGCACGGTCGCCACCTTGATCGCATCGCTGCTCTGCACGATGGCGATGGCGTTGCCCGCGTAGATCGGGCGCTCGAAGGTGTCGGGGCTGTCGACCTTGGTGATGTCGCTGATCTGCGCGACATCGAGCAAGGCGGCCACGCGCGGCGCGACATTCTTGCCGTTGGCCGTGGCCGGGAACAGGATGTGGCTGTAGTTCTTCGCGATCGCCAGCACCTGGGCGGCGACGTTCTCCGCCAGGTTCTCGGCCAGCGAGGGGCTGTCGGCGACGATCACCTTGGCCACGCCCGCCACCTGGGCGGCGGCCTTGGCGGCGTCGGCGGCGTTGGCGCCGGCCACCAGCACATGGACATCGCCGCTGGCGCAGGCAAGGCCCGCGGTCACGGTGTTGAGGGTCGCCGGCTTGAGGGTGGCGTGGTCGTGTTCTGCAATGACGAGGACGGTCATGTTCGTGTTCCTTCTTCGGGGTTTCAGATGACCTTGGCTTCGTTCTTGAGCTTGTCCACCAGGGTGGCCACATCGGGCACCTTGATGCCGGCACCGCGCTTGGGCGGCTCGCTGACCTTGATCGTCTTCAGGCGCGGCTTGACGTCCACGCCGAGCTCTTCGGGCTTGACCACGTCGAGCTGCTTCTTCTTGGCCTTCATGATGTTGGGCAAGGTGACGTAGCGCGGCTCGTTCAGGCGCAGGTCGGTGGTGATCACCGCGGGCAGCGAGAGGGAGATGGTCTCCAGGCCGCCGTCGACCTCGCGSGTCACGTTGACCTTGTCGCCCGCCACTTCGACCTTSSWSGCGAAGGTGGCYTGCGGMAGGCCGGCCAGCGCCGCCAGCATCTGGCCGGTCTGGTTGGCGTCGTCGTCGATCGCCTGCTTGCCCAGGATGATSAGGCTSGGCTGCTCCTTGTCGACCAGCGCCTTCAGCAGCTTGGCCACSGCCAGCGGCTGCAGTTCCTCGGTGCTCTCCACCAGGATGGCGCGGTCGGCGCCGATGGCCATCGCGGTGCGCAGGGTCTCCTGGCACTTCGCGTCGCCGCACGAGACCGCGATGATCTCGGTGGCCACGCCCTTTTCCTTCAGGCGCACCGCCTCTTCGACGGCGATCTCGTCGAAGGGGTTCATGCTCATCTTCACGTTGGCAATGTCCACACCGGTGCCGTCGCTCTTCACGCGCACCTTGACGTTGTAGTCGACGACCCGCTTGACGGGGACAAGAATCTTCATGGGAGTTGCTCCTTCGGTTCTGAAATTATTCGAGCTTGGCGCCCGATTGCTTGATCAGGCGCTCCCAGATCGGGCGCTCCTGCTTGTAGGCGGCAGCGAAGGCCTCGGGCGAGCTGTCCTTGAGCTCGAAGCCCATCGCCGCGACCTTCGCCTGCACGTCGGGCTGCTGCGTCGCTTTGCGCACCTCGTCCGCGAGGCGCTGCACGACGGGCTTGGGCGTGTGGGCCGGCGCCGCGACGGCGAGCCAGCCGGTGACGCGGTAGGCCTCGTCCTTGAGGCCCTGCTCGGCCAGGGTCGGCACATTGGGCAGCGTGCTCATCCGGCGCTCGCCGGTCACGCCGATCGCCTTGAGCTTGCCGGCCTCGATGTGCGGCTTGGCCACCAGCGCACTGGCATAGGCCATCTGGATCTGGCCGCCGATGAGGTCCTGCAGCATCGGTGCCTCGCCCTTGTAGGCCACGTGGTTCATGTCGGCCTGCTGCGTCAGGCTCATGTGGGCGCCGGCCAGGTGCGGGTAGGCGCCCACGCCGTAGGAGCCATAGGCCACCTTGCCCTTGTTCGCGCTCACGTACTTGAGCAGCTCGGGGCCGGTCTTGGCCGGCACGCTCGGGTGCACCACCAGCACCAGCGGCGCCATCGCGATCTGGTAGACCAGCGCGAGGTCGCGCTGCGCGTCGTAGGGCAGCTTCTCGTACAGGAACTGGTTGGTCATGAGCGAATTGCTCAGCGACAGCACGATGGTGTAGCCGTCCGGCGCCGCCTTGGCGACCGCATCGGTGCCGATGATGCCGGCCGCGCCGGGCTTGTTGTCGATGATCACGGGCTGGCCCAGGCCGGCCGCCATCTTCTCGCCGATCACGCGCGCCAGCACGTCGGTGGCGCCGCCGGCCGCGAAGGGCACGACCATCTTGATCGGCTTGGTCGGATAGGTCTGCGCCTGGGCGGGCGCGAGGGCGCACAGCGCGGCCGCCGAGGCGGCTGCGCAGAGCCATGCGCGGCGGTTCGAGGCTTGGGGGCTCATGGTGTGTCTCCGGTTCATTGCTCGAGAAAAGAGGGGTCTATTGCAGGACGACCTGTGTCTTGAAGGGCAGCCGTTCCAGCGCCTGCTGCAATTGCTGCCGCAGCGGCTCGGCCTGCGGCCCGGTGGCCGAGGCGTCGACGATCACCTTGAGCGCGCTGTCGCCATCGGCCTGCACCTGCGGCCGGGCCGCGGCGGCGATGCCCAGGGCGGCGCAGGCCTCCTCGACCAGCGCCGCGGCCACCTGGCGCGCGGCCAGCGCGCGCAGTTCGGGCTTGTAGATCTTGCCGACATTGGTCATCGGCATGGTCTCGATCAGGGTCACCGAGCGCGGCTTGGCGGGCGCCTCGTCGACCCGTTCGGCCGTGAAGGCCAGCAGCTCGGACTCGGTCGCCGACGCGCCCGGCACCAGCGTCGCGAACACCACCGGGAGCTCGCCGGCGTAGGCGTCCGGCGCACCGACCGCGGCGCAGAGCTGCACCGCCGGATGGGCGCCGAGCGCGTCTTCGATCGTCTTCGGATCGATGTTGTGGCCGCTGCGGATGATCAGGTCCTTCGAGCGGCCGCTGAGGTTGAGCCGGCCCTCGCCGTCGATCCATCCGAGGTCGCCGGTGGCGAGCCAGCCGTCGGCCGTGAAGGCCTTCGCGTTGTCGGCCGGATCGACGAAGCCCGAGAACAGGTTGGGCGACTTGAACAGCACCATGCCCTGCTCGCCGGCCGGCAGGTCGCGCTCGCTGGCGTTGCCGTTCTCGTCGAGCGCCACGATGCGCAGCCGCGAGTAGGGCAGCCGGAAGCCGACGCAGCCCGCCGGGCCGACCACGCCGGGCGGCGTGATGGTCGAGATGCCGGCCATCTCGGTCATGCCCAGGCTTTCGTGCACGTGCAGGCCGAACAGGCGCTCGAAGCGCGCGGCGAGTTCCGGCGCCAGCACCGCGGCGCCGGTGCGGCAGTAGTTGATCGAGGAGATGTCGGCGCCCGCCAGCGGCACGTTGGCCAGCGCAGCGAGCACCGTGGGCACCGCCGACAGCGAGGTCGGCCGGTATTTCTCGACCAGCCGCCAATAGTTGGCCAGCACCTGCTTGTTGCGCAGCAAGGCGGTGGTCGGAACGATCACTTCCACGCCGGCCGACAGCGAGGCCAGCGACGCCGGCAGCACGCCGGCCACGTGGAACAACGGGTAGCCGTTGATCGACGCGTCCTTCGGGCCCTGGCCGGTCATGTTGACGCTGGCCCAGGCCGTGAACACCTGCGCGCCATGGCTGTGGCGCGCGAGCTTCGGCGCGCCGGTGGTGCCTCCGGTATGGAAGTAGGCGGCGATGTCGCCCGGCGCGATGTCGCGGCCGCTCACCAGCCGGTCGTCGGGCTCGGCGGCGCGCAAGGCGGCGAAGTCGGCCACGCCATCGGGCAGGTCGCCGGCGCTGCCGGGCGCCTCGTCGTGCGGCGCCACGCGCAGCACGGTGGTCAGCGTCGGCACCTGGCCGCGCAGCCGCATCGCCTTGGCCCACATGCCCGAGTCGGCATCGCTGCCGTAGGCGATCAGTACCTTGGCGCGGCCCGCGGTCATCAGCGCGACCAGCTTGTCGTCGGTCAGGAGCGGGTTCAGCGGCTGCACGATGCCGGCCGCCTCGCCGCCCCACAGCGCCAGGTGGTAGTCGAGGCAACCCGGCAGCAGCACGGCCACCGCGTCGTCGGGGCCGACGCCGAGCCGGTGCAACAGGTTCGCGGTCTGGTGGATGCCGGCCAGCAGTTGGGCGTAGGACCAGCGGATCGGCTCGTCGGCCGGGTCGCCGGTGCGCAGGAAGGTCAGCGCCGGCTTGTCGCCGAAGGCCGCGCCGGAGTTGCGGAAGATCTCGTAGGTGCTGCGCACCGTGAGCGCCTCGGCCAGCGGCGTGGCCTCGAGCCTTCGGATGTCATCGAGGCTGCGAATCGGAAACGATGCGCTGAAGGGCGCTGCACTCATGGTCCTGTCTCCTGCAAATGTCGTCCCGCGATCATGCGCCGGGCGGGCCGCGGCGCCTACGCCGGCTACTGGTTCTTGATGTTGTTGTCGCGGATCACCTTGCCCCAGCGCTCGTAGTCCTGGCGCATGCGCGCGGCCATCTGCTCGGGCGTCTGGAAGGCGGCGAAGGTGCCGACGCCTTCGAGCTTCTGCTGCACTTCCTTGTCGGCCAACGCCTTCTGGAGCTCGGCATTCAGGCGGGCGATCACGTCCTTGGGGGTTCCGGCCGGGGCCAGCATGCCGCCCCACGAGGTGGCGTCGAAACCGGGGAAGCCCTGCTCGGCCACGGTCTTCACGTCGGGCAGCAGGCTCAGCCGCTTCGACGAGCCGACCGCGATCGGACGCAGCGCGCCGGAGCGGATGTGCGGCAGCACCGCGATCAGGTCCGAGAACATCATCGGCACCTGGCCGCCGATCAGGTCGGTCACGGCCGGCGCGCTGCCGCGGTAGGGTACGTGCTGCATCTCGAACTTACCCACGTTCTTCAGGCTCTCGGTCGTCAGGTGGCCGAAGCTGCCCGCACCCGCGGTGGTGTAGTTGAACTTGCCGCCGTCGGCGCGGGCCTTGACGATCAGCTGCTGCAGGCCCGTGACCTCGGGCAGCGCCTTCGGGTTCACGACCATCACGATCGGCAGGTCGTAGGTGGTGCCGACCGGCGTGAAGCTCTTGAAGATGTCGTAGCTGGTCGGACCGTAGAGGTGGCCCGCCAGCAGCGTCGGCGTGGCCAGCATCACGAGCGTGTAGCCGTCGGGTGCCGCCTTGGCCGCGGCGGCCGCGCCGATGGTGCCCGAGGCGCCGCCGCGGTTGTCGATCAGCACCGGCTGCTTGAGCCCTTCGGCCATCTTCTGGCCGATGATGCGGGTCGCGACGTCGGTCGGGCCGCCGGCCGGGAAGGGCACGATGATGGTGATCGGCTTGGCCGGAAAGGCCTGGGCGAACGCAGTGCCCGCGATGAGCGGCAGTGCCAGGGCGAGCAGGGCGCGGCGCGCGGGGTTGCGGACGGAGGAAGCAAGGCGAAAGGACATCGGGATCGGTTCGATGGCGTCAGAGGACGCCGTTGGATTTCAGTTGGGAGAGCTTGTCGTCGGACAGCCCCAGCAGCGACTGCAGCACCTCGTGCGTGCCTTCGCCGAGCTGCGGCGGCGCGTTGCGCACCGGCAGCCGTTCGCCGTCGAAGCGATAGGGCGGCGCCAGCACGTTGACGCTGCCGGCCACCGGATGCGGCTGCGTGGTCACCAGGCCGCCATCGGTCGCGCGCTTCGAATTGAGCGCCTCGAGCAGGCCGAGCACCTCGCCGCAGGGAATGCCCGAGCGGGTCAGCTGTTCGAGCAGGGCGCGGCGCTTGCGCTTGCCGAGCTCGCGGTGGATCTCGGGCATCAGCGCCTCGCGGTTCGCCGCGCGCAGGATGTTGGTCTTGAAGCGCTCGTCGGCCGCCAGGTCGGGCCGCTCGATGACGTCGGTGCAGAAGCGCGCGAACTGGCTGTTGTTGCCGACCGTGATCACCAGCGGGCCGTCTTCGGCGTCGAACACGCCATAGGGCACGATCGACGGATGGGCATTGCCGTAGCGCGGCGGGTCCTCGCCCATCAGCAGCGCCTCGAGGCCGTAGTAGGCGGTGATCATCAGGCCGCAGTCGAACAGCGCCATCTCGACGTGGCGGCCACGGCCCGTCTTCTGGCGCTCGAACAGGGCCGCGAGGATCGCCTGCGCCGAGTACATGCCGGTGAACAGGTCGACCGCGGCGACGCCGAACTTCAGCGGCGGCTGGTTGGCCTCGCCGTTGAGCGCCATCAGGCCGGCCTCGCCCTGCACGACCAGGTCGTAGCCGGGGCGCGCGGCTTCGGGGCCGGTGCGGTCGTAGCCCGAGATCGAGCAATAGACCAGCCCCGGGTTGAGCTCGCGCAGCGCCTCGTAGCCGAGGCCGAGCTTGTCGATGCCGCCGAACTTGAAGTTCTGGATCAGCACGTCGCTTTTCTTCGCCAGTTCGCGCACGATCTCCTGGCCTTCCGGCGTCTGCAGGTCGATGCCGATCGAGCGCTTGTTGCGGTTGACGCTGTTGAAGTAGGCGGTCTCGGTGTTGCCGATGCGCAGGCCCCAGTCGCGCGTGTCGTCGCCGCGGGCCGGATGCTCGACCTTGATCACTTCGGCGCCGAGGTCCGCGAGCACCATGCCGCACCAGGGGCCGGCGAGGATGCGCGAGAGATCGAGCACGCGGACGCCCGCGAGCGGAAGGGTGCCGTTCATTGGGGCGCCTCCCTGCCGAGCGCGATGTAGCGCTGCAGGTGATGGTCCTCGTCGCCCAGTTCATGGTCGATCATCACGAGGCGCTTGGCGTAGTGGGCCAGCGGCAGCTCCCAGGTCATGCCGATGCCGCCGTGCAGCTGGATGCTCTCCTCGGCGACCAGCGTGCCGATGCGGCCGACGCTGAACTTGGCCGCCGACAGCGCACGTTCGCGCGTGACGCGGTCGGCATCGATCGCCGCCGCCGCATTGATCACGGCCGAGCGCGCCTGCTCGATCTCCAGCAGCAGGTCGGCCATGCGGTGCTGCAGCGCCTGGAAGCTGCCGATCAGCAGGCCGAACTGCTTGCGCGTGCGCAGGTACTCGAGCGTGGCCGTCTTGGCCGCTTCCATGGCGCCCAGCGATTCCGCGCTGAGGGCCAGCAGGCCGCGGCCGATGGCGCGCTCGAGCGTCGCGTGGCCCTGGCCTTCGGTGCCGAGCAGTGCGCCGGCGCCGAGCCTGAGCTGGTCGAAGGAGAGCTCGGCCACGCGGCCGCCGTCGATGGCCGGGCAGTCGCGCACCGCGAGGCCCGGCGTTGCCGCCGGCACCAGGAACAGCGAGATGCCGGCCTCGTCGTCGACCGCGCCCGAGGTGCGGGCCGAGACCACGAACAGCTGCGCCTGCGCGCCTTGCGGGACGACCGACTTGGCGCCGTTCAGCACCCAGCCGTCGCCGCTGCGTTCGGCGCGCGTTTGCACGCGGGCGAGTTCATAGTGCCCCTCGGGCTCGTCATGCGCGAGCGCCGCGATGGTGGTGCCGCCGATGATCTCGGCCAGCAGGCCCTTCTGCGCCGCGTTGCCCGCGGTCGAGATCGCCTCGCCGGCCATCACGGCGCCCAGCAGCGGCTCGACCACCAGGCCGCGGCCCAGCGCCTCGAAGACCACGGCGATGTCGAAGCCGCCGCCGCCGAAGCCGCCATCGGCCTCGCTGAACAGCGCGCCGATCACGCCGAGCTCGGCGAACTGCCGCCAGATGTCGGTGCTGAAACCCTCGGGCGACCCGGCGATGCGGTCGCGCGTCTCGAAGGCGTACTGCTCGGCGATGAAGCGGTTCAGGCTGTCGGCGAGCATGCGCCGGTCTTCGGTGTGTTCGAAGTTCATGCCGTTTCCTTTACAGACCCAAAATCATCTTGCTGATGATGTTCTTCTGGATTTCATTGGAGCCGCCGAAGATCGACAGCTTGCGGTTGTTGAAGTAGCGGGCTGCCGCTGGGGCCGCATAGGCGGGGCCGAACGGAACGCCGTCGTGGCCTTCTTCCAGCGCCTCGGCCACGAAGGGCCGGGCATACGCGCCCATCGCACGCCGCGCCAGCGAGGAGATCTCCTGGCGGATCTCGGTGCCGCGGATCTTGAGCATCGAGCTCTCGGCGCCCGGCACGCCGCCGCCGGCCACGGCCGCGATCACGCGCAGGTTGGTGGTCTTCATGTTCTCGAGGTCGATCTCGACCTTGGCCATGCGCGCCGCGAACGCGGGGTCTTCGGCCAGCGGGCGGCCGTTCTTGCGTTGCGTCGCGGCGATCGCCTTGAGCTGCTCCATCGCGGCCACCGAGAAGCCGACGCCGGCGATGTTGGTGCGCTCGTAGGTCAGCAGGAACTTGGCGCAGGTCCAGCCCTTGTCCTCCTCGCCGACCAGGTTCCCGGCCGGCACCCGCACGTCGGAGAAGAACACCTCGTTGACCTCGTGCTCGCCGTCGAGCGTGATGATCGGGCGCACCTCGACGCCGGGCGACTTCATGTCGATCAGGAGGAAGCTGATGCCCTCCTGCTTCTTGGCTTCGCGGTTGGTGCGCACCAGGCAGAAGATCATGTCGGCGTGCTGGCCCAGCGTGGTCCAGGTCTTCTGGCCATTGACGATGTAGTGGTCGCCCTGGGCGTCGACGCCGCGCACGGCCGAGGTCTTGACCGAGGCCAGGTCGGAACCCGCGCCGGGCTCCGAGTAGCCCTGGCACCACCAGTCGGAGCCGTCGAGGATGCGCGGCAGCCAGTGGCGCTTCTGCGCCTCGTTGCCGTACTTGATCAGTACCGGGCCGAGCATGTTGACGCCGAAGGGCACGATGCGCGGCGCATGGGCCAGCGCGCATTCGTTCTCGAAGATGAACTTCTCGACCGCGGTCCAGCCCGGGCCGCCGTACCGTTCGGGCCAGTGGTTGGCGAGCCAGCCGCGCGCGTTCAGGATGGCATGCCACTCCTGCATGTCGGCCTTCGAGAGGTGCTTGCCGGTCGCGACCCGGGTCGAAAGGCGCGCGGGCAGCTTGTCGGCCAGGAAGGCGCGCACTTCGCTGCGGAAGGCTTCTTCTTCGGGGGTGAAGTTCAAGTCCATGACGAGTCTCAGTAGATTTCGAACAGGCCTGCCGCGCCCATGCCGCCCGCAATGCACATGGTCACCACCGCGTACTTCGCGCCGCGCCGCTTGCCTTCGATCAGCACGTGGCCCGCGAGCCGCGCGCCGGTCATGCCGAACGGGTGGCCGATGGAGATCGCGCCGCCGTCGACGTTGAGCCGCTCGGACGGAATGCCCAGCTTCTCCTGGCAGTAGATCGACTGCGAGGCGAAAGCCTCGTTGAGTTCCCACAGGTCGATGTCGTCGATCTTGAGGCCGTGGCGCGCCAGCAGCTTGGGCACCGCGAACACCGGGCCGATGCCCATCTCGTCGGGTTCGCAGCCGGCCACCGCGAGGCCGCGGAAGGCGCCCAGCGGCTTGAGGTTGGCGCGCTCGGCCTCCTTGGCTTCCATCAGCACGCAGGCCGAGGCGCCGTCCGAGAGTTGCGAGGCATTGCCCGCGGTGACGAACTTGTCGGCGCCCATCACGGGCTGCAGCTTGGCGAGCGCCTCGTAGGTGGTGCCGCGGCGGTTGCAGTTGTCTTCCGTGGCAGTGACTTGGGCGTGCGTGACGGCCTTGGTCTCCTTGTCGGTCACGGCCATCGTGGTGGTGCAGGCCACGATCTCTTCCTTGTAGCGGCCGGCGAGCTGCGCCTCTTCGGTCTTGCGCTGGCTCTCGGCCGAGAAGCGGTCCTGCGCCTCGCGGCCGATGCCGTAGCGCTGGGCCACGATGTCGGCGGTCTCGATCATCGCCATGTAGAGCGCGGGCTTGTGTTCCTGGATCCACGGGTCGATGCCGCTGTCGCCGGCGTCGGTGGCGCTGCGGCTGCGGATCTGCGAGATGCTCTCGACGCCGCCGGCGATCATCGCCGGGGCGCCGTCGACCACGATGCGGCCCGCCGCCATCGCGATCGCCTGCAGGCCCGAGGCGCAGAAGCGGTTGACCGTGGTGCCGGCGATCGAGATCGGCAGGCCGGCGCGGATGATGGATTGGCGCGCGATGTTGCGGCCGGTGGTGCCTTCGGGGTAGCCGCAGCCGAGGATCGCGTCCTCGATCAGCGCCGGATCGAGCCCCGAGCGCTCGACCGCGGCGCGTACCGCGAAGGCGGCCAGCGTGGCGCCGGAGGTGATGTTGAATTCGCCGCGGTGCGCCTTGGTGAGCGGGGTGCGGGCGGTGGAAACGATGACGGCTTCGCGCATGGTGATTGGCTCCTTAGTTGGTTGAGGACAGAGCAAGAACTGCTGAGTTTCTTGATCGGCCCCGCAAGGTTCAGTCTTGATTGAGGCTCGAGAAATCGGCGCCGCGTTCGACCAGCTCGACCAAGAGCGGCGAGGGCTTCCAGAACACCGGGTCCTGCTGGGCGAATTCGCGGATGTCGGCCAGCACCTTCGGCAGGCCCACCATGTCGGCGTACTTCATCGGGCCGCCGCGGAAGCGCGGGAAGCCGTAGCCGTAGAGGAAGGTGACATCGACGTCGAGCGGCCGCAGCGCGATGCGCTGGTGCACCACGTTGGCGCCCTCGTTGATCATCGCGGCCATGTAGCGGCGCATGATCTCGTCGTCGGTGAAGCTGCGCGGCGTGACGCCGGCGCGCTGGCGCTCGGCGTCGATGATCGCCAGCACCTCGGGGTCGGGCGAACCGGTGCGGGCGCCCTCCAGGTAGAGGTAGTAGCCGCGCTGGGTCTTCTGGCCGAACCAGCCGCGCTCGCAGATGCGGTCGGCCACCTGCACGTAGCGCGCCTTCGGGTCGCGCGTGGCGGCCTTGCGCTTGCGCGTGGCCCAGCCGATGTCGCCGCCGGCCAGGTCGGCCACCTGGAACGGGCCCATCGGGTAGCCGAAGTCGCGCACCGCCTGGTCGATCTGGTAGGGCGAGGCGCCGTCTTCCATCATGTGGTCGGCCGCCTGGCGATAGACCGCGAGGATGCGGTTGCCGATGAAGCCGTCGCAGACGCCGGCGCGCACCGGCACCTTCTTGAGCTTCTTCGCGAGCTCGAAGCCGGTCGCGACCACGTCGGCGCTGACCTTGGCCGGCACCACGATCTCGAGCAGCTTCATGATGTTGGCCGGCGAGAAGAAGTGCAGGCCCACCACGTCGCCCGGGCGCGAGACGCTGGCCGCGATCTCGTCGATGTCGAGGTAGGAGGTGTTGGTGGCCAGCACGGTGCCGGGCTTGCAGACGCGGTCGAGCTCGGCGAACACGGCCTTCTTGACGCCCATGTCCTCGAACACGGCCTCGACCACGATGTCGACCTGCGCCAGGGCGTCGTAGGCGGTCGAGCCCGAGAAGCGCGCCATGACCGCGGCCTTGGCCTCGGCCGTCATGCGGCCCTTCTGGATCAGGCCGTCGTAGACCTTCTCGACGTTGGCGCGCCCGCGTGCGAGCTGCGCTTCGTCGCGCTCGATCATCGTGACCGGCATGCCGGCGTCGAGCATCGCCACCGCGATGCCGGCGCCCATGGTGCCGCCGCCGACGATGCCGGCCGAATCCAGGGCGCGCGGCTTGGCGGCCTTGGTCTCGGGCGCCTTCAGCACCTCGCGCTCGGCGAAGAAGGCGTGGATCAGGCCGGCGCGCTGCGGGCTGTCGATGCACTGCAGGAAGAGCTTGCGTTCCAGCGCCATGCCGTCGGCGAAGGGTTGCGTGAGCGCGGCTTCCACGGCTTCGATGATCTTCATCGGCGAGAACAGGCCGCGGCTCTTCTTCGCGGTCTCGGCGCGCGCGGCATCGAGTGCGGCGCGGCTGGCTTCGGTGTCGGCCAGGGCCCCGGCATCGCGCGTGCGGCGCACGGGCGCCTTGGCGGCCACCAGCTCCTGCGCATAGGCGAGGCCCGGGGCCAGGGCCTCGCTGCCTTCGGCCAGCCGGTCGATCAGGCCCAGCGCCAGCGCTTCCTTGGCGCTGGCGTGGCGGCCACTCAGGATCAGGTCGAGCGCGGCCTTGGCGCCGATCAGGCGCGGCGCACGCTGGGTGCCGCCCGAGCCGGGCAGCAGGCCCAGCGCGACTTCGGGCAGGCCGAGCTTGGCCGAGCCCACCGCCAGGCGGTAATGCGCCGACAGCGCGACCTCCAGTCCGCCGCCGAGGGCCGCGCCCTGGATCGCGGCCACCACGGGCTTGCTGCAGTTCTCGATGGCCGCGCACACGTCGGGCAGCGAGGGCTGCTGCGGCGTCTGGCCGAACTCGCGGATGTCGGCGCCGGCGATGAAGTTGCGCCCCGCGCCCACGATCAGCACCGCCTTGGCGCCGTCGTCGGCTTCGGCCGCGGCGATCGCCGCGGCCAGCCCGCGCCGGACGTCGACGCCGAGCGCATTCACCGGGGGGTTGTCGATCGTGACGACCAGCACGTCGGCTTGACGCTCGAAGCGCACGATCGCGGACGCAGGAAGGGTGGGAGAGATGGCCATGGTGATTGTCTCCGTGAGCGAACCGGAACGGTTCCTTGAGGGTGAATCCGGCATTCTTGATCCGGGCCGCTGCTTTGACAATTGCATTGCCGATTGACAGACTGTCAAAGAAGTTTTGACAAAATGGCCCCATGGACCTGCAATCGCTGACCCTCCTTGTCGAAATCCTCGACGCCGGCAACCTGAGTGCCGCCGCGCGCCGCCTCAACATGAGCCGTGCCAACGTCAGCTACCACCTGAACCAGCTCGAGCGCTCGGTCGGCGCGCAGCTGGTGCGGCGGACCACGCGGCGGGCCGAGGCGACCGAGATCGGCCTGCGGCTGTACCAGCATGGCCTCGCCATCCAGGGCGAACTGCTGGCGGCGAAGGAATCGGTGACCACGCTGGGCCAGGGGCTGCAGGGCCGCGTGCGGCTCAGCGTTCCGAGCGGCTACGGCCAGCTCGTGATGTCCGGCTGGCTGATTGCCTTCAAGCGCCTGTACCCGGGCATCGTGCTCGACGTGCTGTTCGAGAACCGCATCGAGGACCTGCTGCGCGACGAGGTCGACATCGCGATCCGCGTCATGGCCGAGCCGCCGCAGAACCTGGTGGCGCGCGAGCTCGGTCCGGTGCGCTACGTGGCCTGCGCATCGCGCGGCTACGCCGAGGCGCATGGGCTGCCGACCCAGCTCGACCAGTTGCAGGGGGCGCCGGTCGTGACCTCGGCGGTGATCGGCCGGCAGCTGCGCGTGTCGGCCTACCAGGGCGAGGAGCGGCGCGAGGTGATCCTCGAGCCGACGCTGATCTCGGAGAACTTCCTGTTCCTGCGCCAGGCCGTGCTCGCCGGCCTGGGCATCGGGCTGGTGCCCGACTACGTGGTGCAGGACGACCTGCAGCGCGGGGAGGTCGTGACCACGCTGGACGACTGGCGGCTCAGCATCTTCGGCACCGGGATGTTCATGCTCTACATGCCGAACCGGCAGCACACGCGGGTGGCGCGGACCTTCATCGATTTCATCCTCGAGCGGGCGCGCGGCGCGGCGACCACGATGGGACAATCCGTGCCATGACAAGCCCCGCCGACACCCTCACCCTCACCCGCCCCGACGACTGGCATCTCCACGTGCGCGATGGCGCCGCGCTCCAGGCCGTGGTGCCGCACTCGGCGCGCCAGTTCGGCCGCGCGCTGATCATGCCCAACCTGCGCCCGCCGGTGACCACCGCGCAGCAGGCGCTGGACTACCGCGCCCGGATCCTCGAAGCGGTGCCGGCCGGTCTGCGCTTCGAGCCCGTGATGTCGCTCTACCTGACCGACAAGCTGCCGCCCGAGGAGATCGAGCGCGCCGCGGCGGCCGGGGTTCGCGCGCTGAAGCTCTACCCTGCCGGCGCCACCACCAACAGCGACGCCGGCGTGACCGACATCAAGAAGGCCTATGCGACGCTCGAGGCGATGCAGAAGCACGGCCTGCTGCTGCTGGTGCACGGCGAGGTGACCGACCCGGCGGTCGACCTGTTCGACCGCGAGGCGGTGTTCATCGACCGCGTGATGATCCCGCTGCGGCGCGACTTCCCCGAGCTGAAGGTGGTGTTCGAGCACCTGACCACGAAGGAGGGCGCCCATTACGTGCGCGACGCGAGCCGCTTCACGGCCGCCACCATCACCCCCCACCATCTGCTCTACAACCGCAATGCGATCTTCACGGGCGGCATCCGGCCGCACTACTACTGCCTGCCGGTGCTCAAGCGCGAGACCCACCGCGTCGCGCTGGTCGAAGCGGCCACCAGCGGCAGCGACCGCTTCTTCCTCGGCACCGACAGCGCGCCGCATCCCGCGCACCTGAAGGAGCACGCGCTGGGCTGCGCCGGCTGCTACACCGCGCTGACCGCGCTCGAGCTGTATGCCGAGGCCTTCGACAACGCCGGCGCGCTCGACAAGCTCGAGGGCTTCGCCAGCTTCCACGGGGCGGATTTCTACGGACTCCCGCGCAACACCGACCGCGTGACGCTGCGGCGCGAAAGCTGGACCGTGCCCGAGACCGTGCCTTACGGCGATGCGACCCTGAAACCCCTGCGTGGCGGCGAGACGGTGGCCTGGAGGCTCGCATGAGCGCCGCGCCGGGCCGCCCCAAGCAAGCTCGCACCGCAGTGCGCAGCACGGAGGTACTCCAATGAGCCGTACGGCCGCTCCGCGCGTGATCTTGCTGGTCGACGCCGACAACGTGTCGTCCGACGTCATCGAACAGGCCGTGGAGCGCACCCTGTCGGAGCACGGCGCCGTGCACGTGCGCCGCGCCTACTGCAATGCCGAGACCGCGCTCAAGCAGCAGGCGCTCTTCAAGCGGCTGTCGATGCGGCCGATGGTCAATCTGTCGGCCGGCAAGAACAGCACCGACATCGCGCTCGCGGTCGATGCCATCGATCTGGTGATCGCGGAGCGGCCGGACATCGTCGTGCTGGTGTCCTCCGATTCCGATTTCGCGCCGCTGGTGATCCGGCTGCGCGAGAAAGGTTGCCGCGTCTGCGGCATCGGCCAGCAGGGCAAGACCGGCGACGAGACCGTGGCCGTCTACGACAGCTTCGTCGACCTGCAGCACCATGCGGCACCGAAGGCGACCAAGGCCCGCGTGGCGGCGGTGGCCAAGCCGGCCGCCAAGCGCGCCGCGCGCGCCCCCCGGCGCACCAAGGCCGAGGCGCCCGCACCCGCCCCTCGCGCGCCGGTGCTGCCCGACGACGTGCTGCGCATCCTCGACGCCGTGGTCGAGCTCGGCATGGGCAACAAGGTCGAGCTCAATGTCGCGGCCGAGCGACTGCGCGCCGCGAAGCTGCTCGGCAAGAGCGCGAGCTCGCCCAAGCTGTTCAAGAAACACCCCGAGCTGTTCCTGCTGACACCCGAGAAGACGCCGAACAAGGTGCAGTACGTCGGCCCGATGCCGGCGTGAATCCGGTGGCCGGCGGCGTGGTCGTCGATGCCTCGCCGCCCTGGCTGGCGCCCCTGGCGCCGTGCGCGCAACGGGTGGCCGCGAGGACTGCAGGCGGCCACAGCGTGGCCCATGCGCTGTCGGCCGAGCCGGTGGCCATCGAACTGCCTGCCGGGCCGCTGAGCTTCGTGCCCGGCGACAGCGCGGCGCCGGGCGAAGCCTACGAGGCCTTCATCTTTCGCACCGCCTGCGTGCCGACGCGCGACACCCTGCACGATCTTCTCAATGGCCTGGTCTGGCTGCATTTCCCGCGCGCCAAGCGCCGCCTGAACGAATTGCAGGCCGCCGAGATCGCACGCACCGGCATCGGCGGCACGCGGGGCCCGCTGCGCGATGCGCTGACCCTCTTCGACGAGAACGGCGCCGTGCTCGACGCGCCGCCGGCCCTGTGGGAGGCACTGGTCGCGCGCGACTGGCAGCGGCTCTTCGTCACGCGGCGCAGCCTGTGGCGCGAAGTGCGGCTGCTGGTGTTCGGCCACGCGCTGCTCGAAAAACTGCACACGCCCCGCAAGGCCGCCACGGCGCATGTGCTGGTGCCGTCGGGCGCGAACCCCTCGCTCGCGATCAGCGACGCTTCGATCGCGGCCGCCCTGGACGCCGGGCACCTCGCCACCAAGCCCTTCGTGCCGCTTCCGGTGCTCGGCGTGCCCGGCTGGTGGCGACCCAACGAGAACTTTTCCTTCTATGATGACTCGGAGGTTTTCCGACCTCGCAGGGCTCCACAACCAAAGCCAACCAAACCGGCCCTGCAGCCTGGCTCCGCTTGAAGCGGGCCGCCCCGTCCCCATCTGTACACGTCGTTTCCCCACGGAGAATCCAACTTGAAACGCATCCTTCTGTTTGTCCTGACCAACGTCATGGTGGTCGCTGTTCTGGGCGTGGTCGCCAGCCTGCTGGGCGTCAACCGCTTCCTCACGGCCAACGGGCTCAACCTCGGCGCGCTGCTCGGCTTCGCGCTGATCATGGGCTTCGGCGGCGCGATCATCTCGCTGCTCATCAGCAAGCCGATGGCCAAGTGGTCGGCCGGCGTGCGGATCATCAACGACCCGCAGTCGCCCGACGAGGCCTGGATCGTGCAGACCGTGCGCAACTTCGCCGACAAGGCCGGCATCGGCATGCCCGAGGTCGGCATCTTCGAAGGCGACCCGAATGCCTTCGCCACCGGCGCCTTCAAGAACTCCTCGCTGGTCGCCGTCTCGACCGGCCTGCTGCAGAACATGACGCGCGAAGAGGTCGAGGCCGTGATCGGCCACGAAGTGGCGCACGTGGCAAACGGCGACATGGTCACCATGACCCTGATCCAGGGCGTGATGAACACCTTCGTCGTGTTCCTGTCGCGCGTGATCGGCTATGCGGTCGACAGCTTCCTGCGCCGCGACGAGCGTTCGTCGGGCCCCGGCATCGGCTACTTCGTGACCACCATCGTGCTCGACATCGTGCTCGGCTTCGCCGCCGCTATCGTGGTGGCCTGGTTCTCGCGCCAGCGCGAATACCGTGCCGACGCCGGCGCCGCCCAGCTCATGGGCCGCAAGCAGCCGATGATGAACGCGCTGGCGCGCCTGGGCGGCCTGACGCCCGGCGAACTGCCGAAGTCGGTCGAGGCCATGGGCATCACGGGCAAGCTCGGCAGCCTGTTCGCGACCCACCCGCCGATCGAGCAGCGCATCGCCGCGCTGCAGAACAGCTGAGCTCGCCCCCAGGTTGGGCTCACTGCGTGTAGCCCGCCCACCCCCTACCGGGGGCAACACCAGCGGCCCGGCAAAGCCGGTTCCGCGGTGTTTCACCAACGGGCCTGGCTGCGCCGGCCGGAACTCTGTGCCCTAGGCTCCGGCCACGCTGCGCGCCACGGCTTCGGCGACCTTGATGCCGTCGACCCCCGCCGACAGGATCCCGCCGGCATAGCTCGCGCCTTCACCGGCCGGGTACAGGCCGCGCACGTTGAGGCTCTGGAAATCCTCGCCGCGCGTGATCCGGATCGGCGACGAGGTGCGGGTCTCGACGCCGGTCAGCACCGCATCGTGCAGGTCGAAACCCTTGATCTTGCGGCCGAAGGCCGGAAAGGCCTCGCGCATGGCCTCGATCGCGTAGCCGGGCAGCGCGCCGTGCAGGTCGCCCGGCGTCACGCCCGGCTTGTACGAGGGCAGCACGCTGCCGAGCGCCGTGGAAGGCCGGCCGGCGACGAAGTCGCCCACCAACTGGGCCGGCGCACGGTAGTCGCCACCGCCGAGCACGAAGGCGTTCGACTCCAGCGTGCGCTGCAGCTCGATGCCGGCCAGCGGCGAACCGGCGCGGCCCTCGTCCCAGCCCGGAAAGTCGCCGGGCTCGATGCCCACCACGATGCCCGCATTGGCGTTGCGCTCGTTGCGCGAATACTGGCTCATGCCGTTGGTCACGACCCGGCCTGGTTCGCTGGTCGCGGCCACCACGGTGCCGCCCGGGCACATGCAGAAGCTGTAGACCGAGCGGCCGTTGCTCGCGTGGTGCACCAGCTTGTAGTCGGCCGCGCCCAGGAGCGGGTGGCCGGCATGGCGGCCCCAGCGCGCGCGGTCGATCAGGCCTTGCGGATGCTCGACCCGGAAGCCGATCGAGAAGGGCTTGGCCTCGATGTGCACGCCGCGCGCGTGCAGCATCTCGAAGCTGTCGCGCGAACTGTGGCCCAGCGCCATCACGACGTGGTCGGCGCGCAGCTCGCTGGTCTGGCCGGTGCGCTGGTCGAGCACGACCAGGCCGCGCAGGTGTCTGCCTTCCGGTCCGTCCTCGATCAGCACGTCACTCACGCGCTGCTCGAAGCGGATCTCGCCGCCCAGCGCCGTGATCTGCTCGCGCATGTGCTCCACCACCTTCACCAGCTTGAAGGTGCCGATGTGCGGGTGCGCCACGTAGAGGATCTCGGGCGGCGCGCCGGCCTTGACGAACTCCTCCATCACCTTGCGGCCGAGGAAGCGCGGGTCCTTGATCTGGCTGTAGAGCTTGCCGTCGGAGAAGGTGCCGGCGCCGCCTTCGCCGAACTGCACGTTCGACTCCGGGTTCAGCACGCTCTTGCGCCACAGGCCCCAGGTGTCCCTGGTGCGCTGGCGCACGGTCTTGCCGCGCTCGATCACGATCGGCTTGAAGCCCATCTGGGCCAACAGCAGCGCGCAGAAGATGCCGCAGGGGCCGAAGCCCACCACCACGGGCCGCAGCGGCAGCTCGGCCGGCGCCTGCGCCGGGGCGTGCCACGCCATGTCGGGCGTCGGTCCGATGCGCGGGTTCTCCGCGAACTTGGCCAGCAGGCTGGCCTCCAGCGCGGGGTCGGACAGCGCCACGTCGACGATGTAGACCTGCAGCAGGTCGACCTTGCGGGCGTCGAAGCTGCGCTTGAAGACCTTGTGCTCGGCCAGCGCCCCGGCGGGGACGCCGAGGATCCCGGCGATGGCCTGGAGCAGCGCCGCTTCGTCGTGGGCGAGCGGCAGTTTGATTTCAGAGATTCTCAGCATGTCGTGGGCTTGTGTCTATCAAGCAGGGACGCCGATTATCGCAACGCCGCCCAGGCCGCGGCGCGCCGCCTCCAGTCAGGACAGAGCAAAAACCCGCTGCGCTGTTTCTTGGTCTGTCCCGCAATGTCTCACGAGGGCAGGAAGCCGTCGACCGACAGGTAGCGCTCGCCGGTGTCGTAGTTGAAGCCCAGGACCACCGCGTCGGCGGCCAGCGAGGGCAGTTTCTGCGCGATCGCGGCCAGGGTGGCGCCGGACGAAATCCCGACCAGCATGCCTTCCTCGCGCGCACAGCGGCGCGCCATTTCGCGCGCCGGCTCGGCATCGACCTGGAGCACGCCGTCGAGCAGGTCGGTGTCGAGGTTCTTCGGGATGAAGCCGGCGCCGATGCCCTGGATCGGATGCGGCGCGGGCTGGCCGCCGGAGATCACCGGCGAGGCCACCGGCTCGACTGCGAAGACCTTGAGCTTGGGCCACTTCTTCTTGAGCACGCGGGCGCAGCCGGTGATGTGGCCGCCGGTGCCCACGCCGGTGATCAGCACGTCGATGCCGCCCGGGAAATCGGCCGCGATCTCCTCGGCCGTGGTGCGCACGTGCACGTCCACGTTGGCCGGATTGTCGAACTGCTGCGGCATCCAGGCGCCGGGCGTGCCGGCGACGATCTCCTCGGCCCGTGCGATCGAGCCCTTCATGCCTTTCTCGCGCGGCGTCAGGTCGAAGCTGGCGCCGTAGGCGAGCATCAGGCGGCGGCGCTCGACCGACATGCTGTCGGGCATCACCAGCACCAGCTTGTAGCCCTTGACCGCCGCCACCATCGCCAGGCCGATGCCGGTGTTGCCGGAGGTCGGCTCGACGATCGTGCCGCCGGGCTTCAGCGCGCCCGAGCGTTCGGCATCCTCGACCATCGACAGGGCGATGCGGTCCTTGATCGAGCCGCCCGGGTTGGCGCGCTCCGACTTGATCCAGACTTGCTGCGTCGCGTGGCCGAAGAGGCGCTGGATGCGCACATGCGGCGTGTTGCCAATGGTTTGGAGGATGGTGTCTGCTTTCATGCGGTCTCCTTGGGGCTGGCCCCGGCTGAACGAAAAGGGAGCGCCATTGTGGCGATAATCGACGGGTGAAGCGCGCCGGACCGCCGCTGGTGCAAGTCTCGAAAGAGCGCACTGGAGGAACGTCCGGACTGCACAGGACAGCGCAGGAGCTAACGGCTCCCCACCGCGAGGTGAGGATCAGAGCAACAGAGACGAGTCGGCCGGGGGCAACCCCGGTCGGGTGAAACGGGCAATCTCTGCGCGCAGCAACACCAAGTAGGCCAGCGTCGATGTGGTTCCGCAGAGCTGGCGGGTAGGTGGCATCGAGCCGTTTGGCGACAAACGGCCCAGAGTAATGGCGGTCACGCTGGGGTCTCGCAAGAGGCTTCAGTGCACAGAATCCGGCTTACAGGCGCGCTTCACACTTTTTTCGCTCGCCCCCAGGTTGGCTCACTTCGTGTAGCCGTCCACCCCCGACCGGAGGCGGCCCGGCCGCTTGGGAGCGGCCCGGCGCGGCGGGCCCCACGAAGGGAGCGCGCCTCGACGCATCAGAACCGTTCGTTGGGCGTCAGGTAGCGCCACTGGCTCGGCAGCAACCCCGACAGCGGCACCCGGCCAATGCGGATGCGCTTCATGGCCAGGATCTGCAGGCCGGCGTCGTCGCAGAGATGGGCGATCTGGCCCGGGCGGGGGCCCTTGAGGGCGAAGCGCAGGCCGGTGTGGCCTTCGGCCTGCTGGCCGATGCTGACGCGGGCCGGGCCGCGCTCGAAGCGCGCCAGCGTCTCGGGGCCGACCGGGCCGGCGACGTCGACCATGACCTCGTGCTCGAGGATGCCGGCGTCCTCCTGCAGCTTGCGCTCGATGCGCCACTCCTGCGTGAACACCACCAGGCCGCTGGCACCGGTCTCGAGCGGCGTCATGCAGCGCTGTGCCGCCACGTGGCGCGGCAGGAAGCGCAGGCCGGCGCGCTCGGGCTCGTGATGGTTGGCGGCCAGCAGCAACCGGTGCGCGTGGTCGGTCGGCGTGCCGGCGGGCTTGTGCAGCAGCAGCGTGACCGGCACCACCGGTTCGGGCCGGGCGCCGGCCTCGATCTCGACCTGCTGGTGCGCCAGCACGCGCGCCTGCGGCAACAGTGCCGGCTCGCCATCGACGCGCACCGCGCCGTTCTCGATCAGGAGCTCGGCCTCGCGCCGCGAACAGCCTGCCAGCGCCGCCACCCGCTTGGCCAGCCGGATGCCCTCGTCCGCATCTTTCATGGCTGGGTCGTCTGGCGTATGCGCTCGACATGCGCCGCCAGCGAACGCGCGGCCACCGGCCACATGCGTTCGGGGACGTCGTCGTAGGCCAGCGGCAGCCATTCCTCGGGCGTGCCCTCGGGCCGCTGGCGCATCGCGGCGGCGATCTTGGCCTCGCGCCGCAGGCGGTGCGCCTTCAGGTGGGCGATGGCGGCGCGGGCGTCGCCCAGCACATAGCCGTGCGCGGGCAGGATGAAGCCGACGCCGCCTTCGGCACAGGCGGCGTCGAGCTTGTCGAGCGAGTCGAGGTAGGCGTTCATGTTGCCGTCCGGCGGATCGACCACGGTGGTGCTGCCGTTCAGGATGTGATCGCCCGAGAACAGCAGTCCGTCTTCCTCGAGCAGCAGGCACAGGTGATTGGCCGCGTGGCCGGGCGTGTGGATCACGCGCAGCGTGTGGCCGTCCAGCACCAGGCGCTCGCCGTCCTGCAGCACCCGGTCGGGCGTGAAGCGGGCGCTGGCGCGTGCGGTCGGCGCCGATGGCATGCCGAGGATCGGCGGCAGGCTCTTGCACAGCTGCTGCAGCGGCAGGGCGCCGGGCGAGTGGTCGGGGTGCGAATGGGTGCAGACGATCAGGCGGACGTCGCCGCCGGTCGCTTGCCACAGGCGGCCGATGTGGTCGACGTCGTTCGGCCCCGGGTCGATCACGATGTAGCCGGTGGCCGCATCGCCCACGATGTAGCTGTTGGTGCCGGGGCCGGTCATCGCGCCCGGATTGGGCGCGGTCAGGCGCTGCACGTTCTTCAGCAGCGGCACCGCGCGCTCGCTCTGCCAGTCGAGCGCATGGACGATCTGGCCGTCGGGGCTGACCAGCGCGAGCTCGCCGAACGGCGACTCGGTTTCCATGTAGCGGGCTTCCTGTCCGGCCAGCCAGCCTGCGCGCGGACAACTGGTCCACAGCGGGCCTTCGCCCGCATCGCGGGGGCCGCAGGCGTCGAGCACGGCGGCGACCGTCGGGTAGGCGGCCAGCCGCGCGAGCGTGCGCACGGTCGGGAAGATCATGAAGAAGCTGCCCGCCGCGTGGCGCGCGAGCGCATCGGCCGGCCGGACCCAGCAGGGTTCGAACTGCTCGGTCTCGTCGGCCGTCGGCGTCTGGCCTTCGGGCATGGGGGCGACCAGGAAGGGCACGTCGAAGCGCTTGGGCAGGTCGCGGTCGGTGATCCAGTGCGCGAAGGTGAACACCTTGTCGGTCGACAGCCGCAGGCCGCGCGCCGCGCACTGGTCGGCGAAGGCGACGGTGGTGCTGGCGGTGCTGCGGTCCATGGCGGCGACTTCCTCGGCGCTCACCGGGCGGCCGTCCGGATGGTGGGCCAGCAGCACGCCGAGTTCCTCGAAGCTTTCGCGGATCGCGGCGATCGCCTGGGTGAGCTGGGCTTCGCCCTGGGTGGGGCGGCGCGTCGCGATGGCGCGCGCGCTGGCGTCGCCTTCGTCGATGCGTCCGCCCGGGAACACGTAGGCGCCGGGCGCGAAGCTGGCGCTGGCGGAGCGCCGGGTCATTAGCACTTCGATGCCTTCGGGCGTGTCGCGCAGCAGAAGCACGGTCGCGGCGGCGCGCACGGGCGCCGGTTCGCGCTGGGGGTGGAGCAGTTGGGTGGGGCGTACCATGGGTCGAGATTATCGGGAGATCGGCGAACCCTCGTGCAAAGGGGGCGGCGGCGCATAAGCTTCTACACGATTCTTCATGAGCAAAGCGCCACAATCCGGACCTGCCCATTTCGTCACCAGAGATCGCCATGCCCAGTTCTTTTCCCGGCTCCCTGCGCCATCTTGCCGCGTGGTCGGCGCTCGCCCTCTGGGCCCTCGCTCCGGTCGCTTCCGCCCAGCCGGACTGGCCGCACCAGCCGATCACGATGATCATGGGCTTCCCGGCCGGCTCGGGCGTCGACGTGGTGGCGCGTGCGATCCAGGAGCCGCTGCAGCAGAAGCTCGGCCAGCCGGTGGTGATCGACTACAAGTCCGGCGCCGCCGGCAACATCGCGAGCGAATACGTGGCGCGCGCCCGGCCGGATGGCTATACGCTGGCCTTCGGCACCGCGGCCACGCACGGCAGCAATGCGGCGCTCTACAAGAAGCTGCCCTTCGATGTCGAGGCCGACTTCATCCCGGTGGCGCCGGTGCTCGATGTCTCGAACGTGCTCACGATCAACCCGGACGTGATCAACGTGAAGACCCTGAAGGAATTCGTCGAGCTCGTGAAGGCCCATCCGGGCAAGTACAACTACGCCTCCACCGGCAACGGCGCCGGCACCCACATGGCGTTCGCGGAGTTCAACTCGCGCCTGGGCCTGGACATGGTGCACGTGCCCTACAAGGGCGGGCCGGAGGCCATCACGTCGGTGGTGCGCGGCGAGACCTGCTGCATCATGAACCAGGTGCAGACCGTGCTGCCACAGTACAAGGCCGGCAAGGTGCGGCTGCTGGCCGTCACCACCGCCAAGCCGGTGGCCGCCATCAAGGAGGTGCCGACCATCGCCTCGAGCGGAATTCCGGGCGCCCAGGGCTTCGACAGCTCGATCTGGTTCGGCATCTTCGCGCCCAAGGGTACCGACCCGCGTGTCGTCGAAAAGCTCAACGCCGCCATCGCGTCGGTGCTCGAGCAGCCCGAATTGCGCGAACGCTTCGAAAGCCAGGGCAACACGGTGCGCATCGAGTCGCCGGCGCAGTTCAAGCAGACCGTCCACGCCAACCGCGTGAAGTGGGCGGAGGTCGCCAAGGCGGCGAACATCCACATCGATTGACGCCCGCTTCCGGCCAGCGCAGCCAGGCCCGTTGGTGAAACACCGCGGAACCGGCTTTGCCGGGCCGCCGGTGTTGCCCCCGGTAGGGGGTGGGCGCCCCGACACGCAGTGCGGGGCAACCTGGGGGCGAGCCCAATGACAGGGCGAGCTAGCAGGCTGCTGAAATACCTCACCGGATGGTCCCCCGAAAGTGGGCCTGAGGCGTTGTCTTCGCAGACCCACGAAACCTGCTCCGATGCGCGGCCCTGACACATTCACCGAAGGTTTGTTCACCATGAGACGGCTGGACGATTTCGTTCCAGCGGATCATCCGCTACGCCGCATCCGGGTGATGGTCAACGAGGCTCTGGCCAAGATGGATGAGCTGTTCTCCCGGATGTACGAGGCCGACATCAAGGGCGGCCGCCCGAGCATCGCGCCGGAGAAGCTGCTGCGGGCGATGCTGCTGCAGATCCTGTTCAGCATTCGCTCGGAGCGCCAGCTCATGGAGCAGACGCAATACAACATSCTGTTTCGTTGGTTCATCGGCCTGGCGATGGACGACGCGGTGTGGGTGCCGACGGTGTTCAGCAAGAATCGCCAGCGCCTGATCGAGCACGACGCAGTGGTCGCCTTCTTYAACGAAGTGCTGGAGACGGCCGAGAACAAGGATTGGTTGTCGGGTGAGCACTTCAGCGTCGACGGCACGYTGATCCAGGCCTGGGCCGGACACAAGAGCTTCGTTCGCAARGACGGTGASGACGGTGGCGACAGCGGCGGGGACTTCAAGGGCCAGCAACGCAGCAATGAAACGCACGAGTCGAAGACCGATCCCGATTCAAAGCTGTACCGTAAGGGCAAGACGGCCAGCGAGCTGCGCTACATGGGGCACACGCTCACCGACAACCGTCACGGCCTGGTCGTCAACGCGATGGTCACGCAGGCCGACGGCTTTGCCGAACGTGAAGCGGCCAAGATCATGATCAGGGACGCACGTCAGGCAGCCGCGAGTGCGGATACCGAGGTCACGCTCGGCGCCGACAAGGGCTATGACGCGGCCGAGTTCATCGAAGAGCTGCACCGCATGAAGGTCACGCCGCATGGAGCCGGTCTCGAACAGCACGAGGTCACCTTCCTCGTAAGTGGGTATCTGGCCGAAGGGATGCAGCGCCAGATGTGCGGCCTCCTTCATCGCGTGAAAGGACACCAAGCGCACCTCGTAGGGCAGGCCGGCTTCCTCCAGCGCCCAGCGGACGCGCGTGTCTCGTGCAAGACCCTTGCCACCGTCGGGCGACCGTTCAAAGGCGGTGATGGTGATGGTCATCTTGAGCGTCCTTTCCACGTACGGTATCCGCGCACTCGCCGCTCAGATGCGTCTCCATAATGGATTCGCAACGCCATGCGTCGAAGGTCTGCCATTGGGCAAACTGAGCGTCGTGAACCACCGACCGGTTCTGGCCGCTGGCGGCTGTTGCCCGCATCCTGCCAGAGCAGCGACCGTGACCATTCAGGTCCGTCAGGGCCCCGCATTGCTGCGGTTGAAATCTCATCAAAATTGTGGAGGAGACCGATTCCGCTGCGGCACTCAAGCCGCGCTGACATGGGCCTCGGCGGCGATGTCGAGAAGCTGAACCAGCAGCCACGAGATGAGCAAGCGGGCGACCGAGGCCGTCAAGAAGTTCAAGGAAGAGCACGAGCGAGAGATGGAGGCGATGCGGCAGCTCTTCCGCTAGCCCTGTCAGCTCCAGATGGTGACCAGCTCGGCAATTTTGGTTGCGACCACCGCCATCGTGTCTTCCGACGTGTCAAGGCCGCTTCGCGAAGCGAGCATGGGGCTGACATCGCGGAGCGCTGTGTACGTCGTGCCGTGCACGACGGGCACGAGCCGGTTACCCTGGAGGAGGGTCGAAAGCTCTTTGTCGGCGACGCCCTCTTTCGGGAGGCGTGCTAGCAATGCAGGGGTCACCAGGACGAGCCCGATTTTCGAGGCCGCCAAGCCCTTGTCGATGGCGCGCATCATCGGCACGCCAAGGCCAAGGTCCTTCTCGCTGAACCAAACCTTGACACCAGCCGCTTCGAGCAAATCGTGCAGTTCCTTGGCGGCTCCCTGCCGGTCATCCCAAGCGTGGCAGAGGAAGCAATCCCGAAGGTCTGGCTTCGCCGCCGCTTCTTTTTCAACAGCCTCGCGGACCGGCGTGAGGGACGCCACCTGAGCAGGCGTGTACGAGACGGACGAACCGGCGCGCGACCAGCGCGGCCTGGAACTGCCGCCTCCGCTGGACCTGCCACCGCCGCTGTAGCTGCTCCCGCCGCCCGACGAGTAGGACGAGCTGTAGCCGCTGCCGTAGCTGCTGCGGTAACCGCCATAGCGGGAACTGCATGCAGGGCAGGCCGCCCGCGCGGCAGCGGAATTGTGCCCACGAACTGGTGCTGTGCATCTTGCCATTGCTGTGCTTCCTCTTTTGTTGTAGCCGAATTCTCAAGTAGGTTCACATGAGCTGCCGCCAGTCCTCGGTCAGAGCATCTTCCGATAGACAACGAAACCCGATTTCTCGGCAACCTTGTCGTAGAGCACCATCGCCGTGGCATTGGTCTCGTGGGTTTGCCAGTACACCCGCGGGGCACCGGCCGCCATCGCCCGCCGATAGACCTCGTTGATGAGAGCGCGTGCGACGCCCCTTCCTCTGGCAGCTTCGACGGTGTACAGGTCCTGCAGATAGCAGCTCGGGCCGAGTTGAGTGGTGCTTCGATGGAAAAGAAAGTGGGCCAGGCCGAGAAGGCCAGAAGAGCCTTCGGCCACCAGCGCATGCATTGGCTCGTTGACGTCGAGGAAGCGCGACCAGGTCGTCCGCGTGATGTCGACTGGCAACGCCGTCGCTCCGCTGCGGCCGTAGAACGAGTTGTAGTTATCCCAGAGAGGCAGCCAAGCAACGAAGTCGCCTTCAACGGCCGGGCGAATGAGGATTTGTTCGAGCACGGAAGGACGTGAGCTTGGGTAGTGGAGAAGCGACGAAGGGTTTTCTAGACGAGCGTCGAAGGTCTGGTTCTGGCCGACTGTAGCCGGTCGCGCGAAAGAACTTCGAGCCCATTCCTGTATCTCGACCCTCTTGAAGGCAGCCACTGGCTGATGGCCTGAAAGGGTCAAGTGCGCGCAGGGCGCCAAGTTCCGTGGAAGCCGAACGGTACGCGGTGCGGCAAACGGGCGACCGCAACTTGTCCCGCCGCCAGGTCCATTGCATCGAACACCAGCAGGTCGCTGCGCCGTTCCTGTTCACGCCAGGCCACGGCAAGCAGCCAGCCGTCGCCCTCGGCTGCGTCGGTGGCGCGCGGCACGAACACCGGTTCGGACACCACGTCTCCATGCGGCAGCGTGTGCATGCTGCGCTCGCCGGTATCGAAATCGAAACGGGCGAGGCTGTCGTAGAGCACGCTTTCCGAGTCATCCCTTGCGCGCGACCTCGCATGGCAGGTGTAGAAGCCGTAGCGGTTGCGCCGGCCCGTGTAGCGCTCGTCAATGCGTGGAAACTCCGCCACCAAGTCGTCGAGGTACTCGCGTCGGAATCCTGTGTCCGTGCCGCTCAAGTCGAAAGTCCAGCGGCACAGGCGCGCGGCCATGGCGTCGGGGTCACCGGGATGGCCTTCGGCATCGGGCAGTCCGGGCGCCGTTTCCGACTGCATCACATAGGCCACGACAGTGGCGCCGTCGTCCCAGGCATTCATCACATGGAACACGTGGCAGGCGTCGGAGTCGAACCAGCGCAGTGTGTCCGCCGCGCCACCGCGCTGCATCACGCCAACGTGTGTCCGCAGGCCGACGTCCCAGGCCAGCAGTGGCTTGCCGCGCATCGCGCGCTCCACGCTGAGCGTCAGCGGTGTGACGGGAAAGAGCACATGCCCGCGCGTCACCATGAAGTCGTGCGCCATGCTGGCATACGGCGCTTTGAACGACTCGAGCCGCGTGACCTCGCAGTGCTTGTCCATCACGCCATAGAGCATGGCCGGCGAACAAGGGCCGTCGGGCGAATACGCAAAGAAGTGCAGTTCGCCGCTCTCGGGGTCCACCTTCGGGTGCGCGGTGCAGCGCGAGGTCACGCGGTCGCCGAAGCTCTGGTGCCCTTTGGAAGCCAGCGTGTAGGCGTCGAGCTCAAAGGGTTGATGCGACTCTTCGAGGGCGAACAGTCGGTCGCCATGCCACAGCATGCTGGTGTTGGCCGTGCCACCGTTTCGGCCCTGCGCCAGCGGGTCGCTGGTGGCGGGGTTGCCGAAGGTGCCGAAGAGCGCGCGCCCGGCTTCATGTTCGAGCTGCCATTTCGGCGTGCGCGCCCAACGGTTGCTGTACGACACGCTGCCCTTGTCGATGTGGAAGGCGTGCACCATGCCGTCGCCGGAGAACCAGTGGTAGTTATTGTCGCGCGGTGCGTACTGCGGGCTTGGGCCGACACGGTACAGGCTGCCTGACAGCCCGGGTGGCAGCGTGCCTTCGATGTGGAGCTGCGTGATGTCGTGCTCCTCGGCGAGCGGCGCGTAGTTGCCGGTGAAGAAGTGAGGGTTCGTCTGTGTTTCTGCGTTCACGTGGAGCCTTTGGGATTCATTCAGGAGGTCGATGTGCCGTTCAGATGCGCGATGGCTTGCCCAACGTAGGCGGCCAACGTCTCGTCGATGCCCGAGCCAGCCCGCAGAGCCGCGTCGTGGTGAAACGCGCGCTGCAGCTTCGCGTGTAGCGCGGCATCGCCGCCGGCCTTGGCGAGCGAGAGCTCCTGCCAACGCTGCGCCAGCGCACGCATGGCTGCGCCATCGATGGGGGTGCCCGTCAACATCTGTTGCCGAACCTCGGCGATGAGCGGCGGCCATGCATCGGTCTGCGCAACGTAGTTCTGGCGCAAATTGGCCATGTCGCGGGCGCTGCAGTAAGGCGCGTAGAGCTGGAGGCGCGCGAAGGCCATCGCGTGCGAGATGTAGCGGATGCCCGCGCGGTCCACACCGGTCAGCGCGTGGAGCGACGGCTCGTTCCAGTGCATGGTGTAGAGCTTCATCAGCAGACCTTCGTCGCCGCCGGCTTCTTCGAGCAACAGTTCAATCCAACGTTGCGCCAGGGCCTGCGCTTGCGGGCTCTCGGGCGATACGCCGGCGGCGACTAGGCGGTGCAGCCACGCCGACAACTCGGCGCGCTCGGGCGCCACTGCGTCAGTGAAACCTTCCCGCTGCGTCTTGAGCGTGCGCTGTTCATCGTCGCTGAAGTACTTCGAACCCGCGACCATGCTTTCGAGTGCCAAGAGCCAGTCGTCGATGCCGGGTTCTTCGCTGGCCTGTATCTGGCCCTGCACCGCGAGCAGATGGGTGCGCAGCGCCGACGCCTGCAGGATTTCGCGGTCGAGTTGCGCCACCTGCCGCGCCACGACTTCCGAAATACCGCCGGCCGCGTTGTCGAGCAGGCCTTGTATGTCAGCGAGCGACAGGTCGAGTCGCCGCAACGCCTGAATGCGGTAAAGCCGCGCCACGTCTTTCCGCCCGTATAGGCGGTAGCCGCCACTGGACCTTTCGGACGGCACCAGCAGGGCGATGTCGTCATAGTGCCGCAATGCGCGCACTGTCAGCCCGGTGCGCCGGGCCAGTTCACCAATCCTCAGAAACATGCCTTCCCTCTCAAGTTGAAGGCATCCTAGACCGTGCCGTTACGAGAGGGTCAAGCACTTTTCGTGGCCCGCGGTCGCTCCGCCATCAGCTTTGTCGCTTCCGAGGCGACTCTGGCAAGAAACTGGACCGTCGCGCCGAACTTCCGTACATGGACGCCCCCGAATATGCCAGGCATTCAGTTGATGATGACTTGAAGGTTCGATTGCACCCGTACATTCGGACTTTCGATGCGGCTTCTCGCCGGTGTCCCTGATGGGGTCTGCTGGTCGGCTCCTCTGTCGGTGTTTCGCACTCAAGGTGCTCCGGACGTTCTGGGCTTCGCCAACCACGGTCTTACCTGTCTTGCCATCACTGCGTGATTGCCTGAGCAATCGGTGGTTCGGTACTCCTGTCGTCTGTGTTGCAGGGTCGCGGTTGGCTATGCCGCGAGTTGCGGCGGCACGTAGTTAGGTCGGAACTCCCGCCCGTGGGCCAGCAGCGCCCAGACCGTTCGCACGTTCTTGTTGGCCAGTGCGACCGCGGCCACGTTCGGATGTCGTCGGTTCAGCAGGCTCGCGAGCCACACATTGGTGTTCACGGCCTTGCGCTGCACCGCAACAATGGCGGAGCGCGCGCCGTGAATCAGCAAGGTGCGCAGGTACACGTCTCCACGTTTGCTGATACCCAGAAGCGTTGGCTTGCCTCCACTCGAATGCTGCCGTGGCACGAGGCCGAGCCAGGCTGAGAGCTGCCGGCCGTTGTCGAAGCTGTTCGCATCCGCGATGGAGGCCACCAGAGCACTGGCTCCCAGCGGCCCGATGCCGGGAATCTTCTCGAGCCGGAGGCTGAGCTCGCTGCTGCGATGCCAAGCCTTGATTTGGTCCTCGAACTCGTGGACCAGCTTGTCCAGCTCCTTGAGGTGCTCGGTCAGGCGAGCAATGAGTTGGCGGAACGTTCCCGGCAGCCGGTTGCTCGCGTCTTCAATCAGCTCGGGGACTTGCTTGGCAACGTGACAGATGCCCTTCGGGATGACCAGGCCGAACTCGCCGAGCAGGCTGCGAATTTGGTTGGCCTGCGCGGTGCGGGCAATGACGAAGCCCTGGCGTGCGCGATGCAGCGACAGCACAGCCTGCTGCTCGACGCTCTTCACCGGCACAAACCGCATGCTGGGCCTGGTGACGGCCTCGCAGATGGCTTCCGCATCAGCCACGTCGTTCTTGTTGCTCTTCACATACGGCTTGACGAACTGTGGCGACATCAAGCGCACCGTGTGGCCGAAGCCCTGCAGGGTGCGCGCCCAGTGGTTGGCACTGCCGCACGCCTCCATGCCGATGAGGCACGGTGGCAGGTTCACGAAGAACGTCGTCATCTGGTCGCGTCGCAGCTGCTTGCGCAGCGCGACCTGCCCATGCTCATCCACTGCGTGAACCTGAAACACATTCTTGGCCAGGTCGATGCCAACAGTCGTAATCTTCATGGTGGACGCCCCTCTCGGTTCAAGTGGTTGGTGACACTTCCACTTTGGCACATCGATGCCGGTACGGGTGGGGGCGTCCATCCCTACAGGGACCTCCGCTTGTGTCAAGGCAAAAGCGTGGTGTCTGGCGCTGGGTACCGCTCCTTCGAGGCTCGAGCATCGGGACGATTGAACAGGGAAGACTGCACATCTACAGGCGGCCTTGTTGCACGACGTGGTGTGGGCCCAGATACGAACCGCTCAGCAGGGCTCCATTCATTGCGCGTGGTGTCGAGTGACCACTGGGATGGACACGAGCTTGCCTGCTGACGGTCTAACCAGTTCAACGTATCTTCAGCTCAGGTCTGGCAGGAATTTCAGTTTGTCGGTCAACCATCCCTCGTTACGCAACGGGTTGCACAACGCAGGGCTTGACGCTCACGTGGTTGCAGTCGAAGACCTGGTCTTTGGCCAACACGGCCCACAAGATCCGCGCGTTCTTGTTGGCGAGGGCGACGGCCGCTTTCTGCCAACCGGACCGCTCGCGCAGGCGTTGGGCCCATTTCGAGATCGGATCGCTGCGCTTGTCGGCCGAGAGAACTGCCGAGCGGGCCGCCTGGATCAACAGCATTCGGAGGTACATATCGCCTCGCTTCGTGATTCCACCTAGCCTCGTCTTGCCGCCGCTGGAATTCTGGTTGGGCGTAAGTCCCAACCAAGCACCAAACTGCGCGCCATTGCGGAATTGCTTGAAGTCCCCAACCGTCGCGATCAGCGCGGACGCGGTGACCGGGCCAACGCCCTTGAGTTGAGAGGCTCGCCTGACCTGTTCGTCATTCTTCCGATGGGCCGCGATGCGCTCGTCGCACCACTGGATATGGTCGTCGAGTTCCCGCCAGTGCTCAGTTGCCCGCTGAAGAACAAGACGCGCCACGCCGGCGATCTCGTTGGTTCCATCCTCAACGACTTCGCTGATTCGCGCACGCAAGACTGCCGACGTTTGCGGGAGGACGACACCGAACTCGCCCAACAGTCCTCGGATTCGATTGATGCAGGCTGTTCGTTCTTCCTTGAGGCCTTCGCGCAGTCGGTGCACGCAGAGCATGCCTTGCTGAGCAACGGTCTTGGTTGGCACGAAGTGCATCTGGGGACGGGATGCCGCCTCGCAGATGGCCGCGGCATCGTTCGCATCGTTCTTGCCCCCGCGACCCTGCAGCCGGTATGGCCCGACAAGCTGCGCCGGAATGATGCGTGGATCCAGGCCCATCGCAAGGAGCTTCCGGCTCCAAAAGTGCGCCCCAGAACACGCCTCCATTGCAACCAAGCAACCGGCTGGCAGCTGCGCGCACCATTCGATGAACTTCCCTCGCGCCAACGCGCGATTCGCAACGACCGTTCCACCAAGATCCACCGCGTGCACCTGCAGCGCATTCTTCGCCAGGTCGACGCCTACCCGTGCGATGGCATTCATAAGGGCTCCTTTCATGTTTGCGGCCTGCCGCCGCCACTACATGATGGCGCAGCGGTCGAACCTACCCCGAGGAGGTCCCTTCGTATTCATTGGTATTGGCCGACTGTAGCCTGTCGTCGGCCCGCGGCTCCGGGCCGAGATGGCATGGACACCGCCCACCTTTTAGCCGCGTAGGCCACCGAACGGCCGGCGTGTCAGAGTGGGGATTCCATCCCCCTCACTTCCGATTGGAGACCCGACATGACTGCTACGACCTATGGACTTGATGTTGCAAAGAGCGTGTTTCAGCTGCACTGGGTCGATGYGCAAACCGGCGAAATCGTGAATCGGCGATTTAGCCGGGGAGAGCTCATCAAGTTCTTGTCATTTCGACTGCCAGGACGCGTGGCGTTGGAGGCCTGTGGAAGCGGGCATTGGTGGGCGCGCAAAATCAGAACGATGGGTCACGAGGTTGTCTTGCTGCATGCGAAATTCATCCGACCCTTCGTGCAAACCAACAAGACCGACGCCGCGGATGCACGTGCGATCTGGACTGCTGTGCATCAGCCGGGGATGCGCACAGTCGCGGTGAAGTCGGAGGAACAGCAAGCGATGCTGAGTCTTCATCGGATGCGCACGCTCTTGCTCAAATTCCGCACGATGCAAGTGAACCAGTTGCGAGGGTTGCTTTACGAGTTCGGCGCTACATTCAGGGCAGGTCGTGTCGCCGGTCTCGCCGAGATCAGGGCACGCATGGCCGAGCTCGAGAGCCAACTACCAGGCACGATGCTGTCCTGTTTGCAAGAGCAGGTTGCGCGTATCGATGGATTGCAGCAAGACATCGATCGACTGGAGGCACGAATAGCCGCTTGGCAGAAGCAAGATGCGGCCTGCCGCGCCATCGCCGATGTACCCGGCATAGGGAGGCTGACCGCGACCGCGCTGGTCGCGACGATGGGTGACGCCGCGATGTTCAAGTCTGGACGTGAGTTCGCCGCATTCCTCGGCCTGGTGCCCCGTCAAAGCGGCACAGGAGGCAAGGTTCGACTGGGCTCGATCTCGAAGCGAGGCGATCCGTATTTGCGAACGCTGTTGATTCACGGGGCGCGGTCGGTCATGTATCACACGAAGGTACCGACGCCTTGGCAAAGGGAAATACAGGCGAGGCGACCAGCCAATGTCGTTGCGGTCGCACTCGCAAGCAAGATGGCTCGCACGGCTTGGGCGATTCTGGCGCGAGGCCAAGCCTATCAAAGGAACTTCGTGAGCGTGAAGCCAGCGTAGAAGGAAAGAGGATACAGGGAGCACTGGTTGGTTGCTGAGGTCGATTCAAGGTGATGGCAAGACAGGTCGGACCGCGAGAACGCAAACCTGAACACAGCCTTGCGCCGCAAAGCGCGTGGCCGAGATGAGGACGTTCTTGGCGAATTCCATCAGGGCCCGCAGGCTTCGGCTTGCATGACAAGGCCGGATATATACATGGACGCCCCCAGTTTGCAAGGCTATGTCACGTTGCTGGCGAGCAGGAGAAGATTGCAGACATACATCCGACCTTCAGACGCATGAAGCGCTTCGGCCCTGATGGAATGCGCTGGCTGGCTCCTCAATAAGACTGCGAGCTCGAAGCTCGTTATACCCGTCAGGTTTGACCAGCCCCGGTCCTACCTGTATTGCCATCAACGATCGATTGCCATAGCAACCTGTGAGAGAGTCTTTACGTGAT
>NZ_JBFUBW010000054.1:0-33665 GCF_056405555.1 Variovorax sp. P1_G12
TTCCAGCCGATCCCGAACAAGTTCGAGGCCGGCACCGGCAACATCGCCGACGCGGTGGGTCTGGGCGCCGCGATCGACTACGTGAACCGGGTCGGCATCGAGAACATCGCGCGCTACGAGCACGAGCTGCTGGTGTATGGCATGCAGCAGCTGGGTGCGATCCCGGGCGTGCGGCTGATCGGCACCGCGGTCGACAAGTCCAGCGTGATGTCCTTCGTGCTGGCCGGCTACAGCACCGAGGAGGTGGGCCACGCGCTCAACGACGAGGGCATCGCGGTGCGCACGGGGCATCACTGCGCGCAGCCGATCCTGCGGCGCAACGGCGTCGAGACCACGGTGCGGCCATCGCTGGCCTTCTACAACACCTTCGACGAGATCGACCGCATGGTGGCGGTGGTGCGCAGGCTGGCGGGGCAGCGGCGGGCGGGTTGAGCTGAGCCGCTGCGGCCGCCGCCTCAGGCCACGAGCCGCTGCGCCGGCGCCGCCTCGGCGGCGTCCCGCACGCGCCGCGCCTCGTAGCTGCGCAGCTGTGCACAGGCCAGCGGCAGCAGAACGGTGTCGGCGGTCGACCAGCGCCCGCGGCGCAGGAAGTCGCCGAGGATGTGATCGCCTTCGGTCGGCGCGCCGCGCTCGATGTCCTTCAGCAGCGAGGCCGTCAGGGTCGAGCCCGGCGCGGTGACAGTGGCGCGCGTGCGCCCCAGCGCTTCGGGGCTGGGCGGAAAACCATTGTGGGCGGCGATGCGGCTGCACTCGTTGAGCAGTTCGAGGGCCACGTTCTGCGCGCCGGCATCGACGATGTCGCCGACGCTCGCGCGCATCAGGCTGGTGGCACTGGCCAGCGTGGCGATGTGCACCCATTTCTCCCACATGGCCTGCAGGATTCTCTCGCGCGGCCGGCTGTCGAAGTTGGCCGCGGCGAAGGCGGCTGCGATCGCGTCGATGCGCGGGCTGCGCTCGCCATCGAGTTCACCGAACGCGAGCGTGTGGTCGCGGCTCAGGTGCACCACGGCGCCGCTGTCGTCGAGGGCGGCCGAGATCACCCCGAGGCCGCCCACCACCTTCGCGTAGCCGAAGCGTTCGGTCAGTCGATCGAGGTGGCGCAAGCCGTTGAGCAGCGGCAGGATCGCGGTCTCGTCGCCGACCGCCGGCGCGAAGGCCGCGATCGTGCTTTCGAGGTCGTAGGCCTTGCAGCCGACGATGACCAGGTCATAGCTGTCGTCGAGCTGGTGCGCCAGCAGCGTCCGCGGCGCGCGCAGGTGGGCGTCGCCCGCCGCGCTGTAGAGCGTGAGGCCGCCCGCCGCGAGCTGGGCGGCGCGCCGGGGGCGCACCAGAAAAGTCACGTCCTGCCCGGCTTGAAGCAGTCGGCCGCCGAAGTAGCCACCCAGGGCGCCAGCGCCCACCACGAGGATTCTCATTGATCGTTCTTTCGGAGATCGAGGCAGCGTAGGCCCCTTCGCGCGCTTTGACCACGAAGGATTCGGCATGTGCACATGCGGAAACTGTCGGTCGATATGCATGGACGAAAAACGTCGTTGGATCCGGGGCGGACCTTGCCTAGAGTCGCGCCTTCCAAAGAGGAGATTGCATGAAATTCCGACCCCTGATCCTTTGCGGCGTGGCCACCCTGGCCAGCCTCGCATCCTTGCAGGCCGCCTGGGCCGACCGCCTCGACGACATCCGCAAGGCCGGCGTCCTGCGGGTCGCCGCCTTCGACGGCAATCCGCCCTTCGGCTACATCGACGCCACGAGCAAGAAGCAGGTAGGGCACGACATCGATCTGGCGAACGACTACGCCAAGAGCCTCGGCGTGAAGATCGAACTGGTGCCGACCAATCCGGCCAACCGCATTCCGTTGTTGACTTCGGGCAAGGTAGACGTGGTGTTCGCGAGCTTCACGATCACCGACGAGCGCGCGAAGGTGGTCGACTTCACGACGCCGTACTTCCTGGTCGGCCAGCAGTTCCTGGCGAAGAAGGGCGTGCTCACCGATGCCTCGCAGATCAAGGACCTGCGCATCGGCACCGAGAAGGGCACCACGATGGAGACCAATCTGCGTGCCCGCTACCCCGACGCCAAGGTGGTGCTCTACGACGACTCGCCGTTCGCCCTGGCCGCCTTGCGCAACGGCAATGTCCAGGCGATCACCAACGATGGCGTGAAGCTCACCGCGCAATGGGGCCAGTTGCCCGACAAGGAGCGCTACGAGATCCCGCCGATCACGGTCTCCAAGGAATACCTCGGCGCCGCGGTGCCCAAGGGCGAGACGCGGCTGCTCGAATCGCTCAACGGCTGGCTGACCGAGATCGAGAAGAACGGCCGCGCCGTCGCCATCTACGACAGCTGGTTCGGTCCGAACAGCAAGGCGCCGCTGCCGCGCCTGCTGAAGATCGGCGACACCAAGGTGGCCGCGGCCACCGATCGGTGACATTGCCGGGCCGTGGCTCGGCGCGCGCCGAGCCGGTGCTTCGCGCTGCATGAGCTTCGTCGAGGCTGCACAGGCCCAGCTGCTGGCACCCAAGTACCTGCGCTGGCTGCTCGACGGCTGGATGACCACGCTCTGGGCGGCGCTGGTCGTGATCGTGGCGTCGACGCTGCTGGGCGTGGGGTTCGCGGCGGCACGCACCAGTGCAAGGCCGTGGCTGCGCAGGCTGGCGGCGCTCTACCTCTCGGCGTTCCGCAACACACCGCTGCTGGTGCAGCTCTTCTTCTGGTACTTCGGCGCGCCCAGCCTGCTCCCGGAGGCGGCACGCGAGTGGCTCAACGCCGGGCATGCCTTCTGGCCTTCGTTCGAAGTGCTGTCGGCGCTGGTCGGGCTCGTGCTGTATGCCACCGCCTATGTGGGCGAGGAGTTGCGCGCCGGCATGCGGGGCGTGCCGCTCGCGCAACTGCAGGCCGGCACCGCGCTCGGCTTCACGCCGGCGCAGGTGCTGCGCCACGTCGTGCTGCCGCAAGCCGTGCGGATCGCGCTGTCGCCGCTGCTTGGGCAGTACATGAACATCGTGAAGAACACGTCGCTCGCCATGGCCGTCGGCCTGGTCGAGTTGTCCTATACGGCGCGCCAGGTTGAAGCCGATACATTCAAGACCTTCCAGGCCTTCGGCTTCGCCACGCTGTTCTACGTCGTCACCATCGCACTGCTCGAGATGCTGAGCGCCCGCGTGTCGCGTCGCCAGGCGATCCTGCCTCGCGGATGAGGTGGTGATGAACGACGCGTTCGCGATGCTGGCCGACAGCCTGCCGTACCTGCTGTGGGGCGCCTGGCCGGAGGGTCCACTCGGCGGCGCGGCGCTCACCTTGCTGCTGAGCGCCGGATCGGCCGTGGCCTCGGCGGTGCTCGGCCTGCTGGGCGGCGTGGCCCTGGCGATGGCCTCGGGCCGCCTGCGCACGCTGCTCGTACTGCTGCTCGGCTTCCTGCGTGCGGTGCCGGTGCTCATGCTGATCTTCTGGACCTATTTCCTGCTGCCGATGGCGCTCGGCGTCGACGTGCCTGGCGTGCTGTCGGTCATGTGCGCGCTGTCGCTGGTCGGCGGTGCCTACCTGGCGCATGCGGTGCATGCCGGCATTCGCGGCGTGCCGGTCGGTCAGTGGCATGCCGGCCTGTCATTGGGGCTGACGCGTTGGGGCAGCTTGCGCCATCTCGTGCTGCCGCAGGCGCTGCGCATGATGCTGCCGTCCTTCGTCAATCAGTGGGTCACTCTCGTGAAGGACAGTTCGCTGGCCTACATCGTGGGCGTCGGCGAACTGTCCTTCGTCGCGGCGCAGGTCAACGCGCGCACGATGATCTATCCGGCCGAGATCTTCGTCCTCGTCGGGGCGCTCTACTGGGTGCTGTGCACGGGCCTCGACCAGGGGGCGCAGGCATTGCTGCGCGCCCGGCAACCGGGGCTGCGCTGAGGGTCGCGTGGGCACCGGAAACGAAGCCGGCGCTCTTATCTGTTTTCCGCATACCGATGCTCCGCAATCGGTGCCGAAAGCGCAGTCGGCTGGCTACGATTTCAGCCTTGGTGGCAATGCCTTGCGCCACGCCGAGTTCTCATTCATCTCCCGTCGAAAGTATTTCGTGAACGTGTTTTCCAGAAGATTCGAGCGTGCGGCTGCGGCCGCCGCGGTCGTGGCATTGATGGCGTTGATCGCCGCCTGCTCCAAGGCGCCCGATGCGCCTGCGGCCGTCGCCACGGACGCGGGCGCGCCCGTCACGGGCGGGACGCTGGTCTATCTCGAGCAGCAGGCGCACACCAACCTGTACCCGCCGGCGGGCGGCTTCTATCCGAACGGCGGCATCCTCAACCAGGTCACGGACAAGCTGACCTACCAGGACCCGAAGACGCTCAAGATCGAACCCTGGATCGCCGAGTCGTGGACCGTCAACGACGCGGTCACCGAGTACACCTTCAAGCTGCGCGAAGGCGTGACCTTCTCGGACGGAACGCCGCTCGACGCGGCCGCGGTCGCGAAGAACTTCGACACCTTCGGCAAGGGCAACAAGGAACTCAAGCAGCCGGTGTCGGAGGTGATCAACAACTACGAGCGCAGCGAGGTGATCGATCCACGCACGGTCAAGTTCTACTTCAAGAAGCCGTCGCCCGGCTTCCTGCAGGGCACCTCGGTGATCGGCTCCGGCCTTGTGTCGACAGCGACCCTGGCGCGGCCCTTCGAAGAGCTGGGCGACGCCACCAAGATCATCGGCTCCGGCCCCTTCGTCGTCACCAGCGAGACGCTGGGCAAGGAACTGCTGCTCTCGGCGCGCAAGGACTACAAGTGGGGCCCGGCCACACTGGCGCACCAGGGTCGTGCGCTGCTCGACGAGATCAAGCTCATCGTGACGCCCGAAGACAGCGTGCGCATCGGCGCGCTGGTCGCGGGGCAGGCCGGCTTCATCCGCCAGGTGCAGGCCTACGACGAGAAGCGCGTCCAGGAAGGGGGCTTTGCCATCTACGCACCCTCGACCCGCGGCGTGAACAACAGCATCAACTTCCGCCCGGACAATCCGCTGGTGGCCGACCTGCGCGTGCGCCAGGCCCTGCTGCATGCGACCGACACCAAGGCGATCGTCGAGACCCTTTTCTCGTCGAACTACCCGCAAGCCACGTCGGTACTGGCCTCGACCGCCGCCGGCTACGTGGACCTCTCCGCCAAGCTCGGCCACGACGCAGCGAAGGCCGCTCAGTTGCTCGACGAGGCCGGATGGAAGGCCGGCGCCAACGGCGTGCGAAGCAAGGACGGGCAAGAACTCGTGCTGCGTGCCTACGAGGCGCTGCCGCAGCCGCAGAACAAGGAGACGCTGCAACTGGTGGCCCAGCAGTGGGCCAAGATCGGCGTCAAGCTCGAGGTGCTGACCGGCGATGCCGGCAGCAAGACCATCGACAACCTCGACCCGGCCAAGACCGCGGTGTTCCCGACCATGGTCGGCCGCGCCGACCCCGACGTGGTCAAGAGCCAGTACTACCCGACCAATCGCAACGTCCTGCTGCAAAAGGGCGGCGTCAGCGACAAGGTCAAGGGCTTCGAGGATGCCAAGCTCAACGGACTGCTGGAAGGCATCGCCGCCGAAGTCGACCCGGGCAAGCGCCTAGCGCTGGTCGGCGAGGCGCAGAACTACGTGATCGACCAGGCCTACGTGATTCCGATCTTCGAGGAGCCCCAGGCCTTCGCGGGTGCGCCCTGGGTGAAGGGCGTGGGCTTCGAGGCCGTCGGCCGCCCGAGCTTCTACACCGCTTGGCTGGCGAAACACTGAGGCGTACCGCGCGATTCGCATGCAGGGCTTTTTTCAACCACGCCGCGCAAGGGGAGTGGCGCGCGCCGCGGCGCTGGCGCTCGCACTCGGGGTAGGGCTCGCCGGCTGCACGAAGACGGTCGACAGCGCGGCACCCGGTGCCGATGCGGCCGGGCCCGTGATCGGAGGCACCCTGGTCTATCTCGAGCAGCAGGCGCACAACAACCTCTATCCGCCGGCCGGAGGTTTCTATCCGAACGGCGGAATCCTCAACCAGATCACCGACAAACTGACCTACCAGAATCCGCAGACGCTCGAGATCGAGCCCTGGATCGCCGAGTCCTGGGAGGTCAACGACAAGGCCACCGAGTACACCTTCAGCTTGCGCGAAGGCGTCACCTTCTCCAACGGTGCACCACTCGATGCCGCGGCGGTGGCGAAGAACTACGACGCCTTCGGGCTGGGCAACAAGGCGCTCAAGCAGTCGGTGTCGGAGGTCATCAACAACTACGAGCGCAGCGAAGTCATCGACGCGCGCACGGTCAGGTTCTACTTCAAGAAGGCATCGCCAGGCTTCCTGCAGGGCACCTCGGTGATCGGCTCCGGCCTGGTGGCGCCGGAGACGCTGGACCGTCCCTTCGAGGAACTGGGCGACGCCACCAAGATCATCGGGTCCGGCCCCTTCGTCGTCGCCTCCGAGACGCTCGGCAAGGAAGTGAACCTGGCGGTTCGCAAGGACTATCGCTGGGGCCCAGCCAAGCTGCCGCAGCAGGGCCGGGCGCGCCTGGATGCGATCAAGATCGTCGTCACGCCCGAAGACAGCGTGCGCATCGGCGCGCTGCTGGCCGGCCAGGCCGGCTTCATCCGCCAGATCCAGGCTTATGACGAGAAGCGCGTGCGCGAGCAGCAGTTCCCGGTCTATGCGTCGTCGACACGCGGCGTGAACGACAGCCTGGCGTTCCGGCCCGACAACCCGCTCGTCGCCGACCTGCGCGTGCGCCGGGCGCTGCTGCATGCGACCAGTGCGCGCGACATCGTGCAGACCTTGTTCAGCGACAACTATCCGCAGGCGAAGGGCGTCATCGTATCGACCGCCGCCGGCTTCGTCGATCTCTCCGACAAGCTGGTGCACGATGAGGCCAAGGCGGCGCGACTGCTCGACGAAGCCGGCTGGAAGGTCGGCGCCCAGGGCCTGCGCCAGAAGGACGGGCAGGACCTGGTGCTCGCCACCTACGAGTCGCCCAACTACCTGCAGAACAAGGAAGTGCTGCAGCTCGTGGCGCAGCAGTGGGCCAAGCTCGGCGTGAAGCTGAGCGTGATGTCCGGCGACCTGGGCAGCCGCACGCTCGACAGCCTCGACCCGCAGAAGACACCGTTGATTCCCGCCATGGTCGGCCGTGCCGACCCCGACGTGATCAAGAGCAACTTCCATCCGGCCAACCGCAATCTGCTGCTGCAAAAGGGCGGCGTCAGCCAGAAGGTCAGGTCCTTCGAGGATGACAAGCTCAATGCGCTGTTCGACGCCATCGCGCAGGAGCCCGATGCCGCCAAGCGCCTGGCACTGACGCGGGAAGTCCAGCACTACCTGGTCGACCAGGCTTACGTGATCCCGTTGTTCGAGGAGCCGCAGGTGTTCGCCGGCGCGCCCTGGGTGCGCGACGTGGGCTTCGAGGCGGTCGGCCGTCCGAGCTTCTACGGCACCTGGCTGGCGCCGCACTGATCGGACCCATGCGATGAGCAAATACCTCTACGGCCGCATCGGCCAGGCGCTGCTGGTGCTCTGGGCCGCCTTCACCGCTTCCTTCATCCTGCTGCAGGCGCTGCCCGGTGATGCGGTGCTGATCAAGTTCCTCAATCCCGACATGGGCCTCGGGCCGAAGGAGATCGCCGACATCCGCGCCTCCTACGGTGCCGACAACCCGGTGTGGGAACGCTATTTCCACACTCTGTGGAACTTCCTCGCCGGCAACTTCGGCTACTCGATGCAGGCCGGCGTGCCCGTGAGCCAGGGCCTCGCGACCAACCTGCCGCCGACGCTGCGGCTGGCGACCTTCGGCTTCGCGGTGGCGCTGCTGCTGGCCGTGGCGTTGTCCTTCCTGTCGAACCTCACTCGCTTCGCCTGGCTGCGCGCGGCCATCCAGTCGCTGCCCTCGCTGTTCATCTCGGTGCCGGTGTTCTGGCTCGGGATCATGCTGATCCAGGTGTTCTCTTTCCGGCTCGGCCTGATCCCGGTCATCAATCCGGGCAAGTGGGAGGGCCTGGTGCTGCCCACGCTCACGCTCGCGGTCCCGATCTCGGCGCCACTGGCGCAGATCCTGATGCGCAACATCGACGAGGTGCTCACGCAGCCCTTCGTGACGGTGGCGCGGGCCAAGGGTGCCACGCGCAACTGGGTGCTCTGGAAGCACGTGGCGCGCAATGCCGTGCTGCCGACGCTGACCATCGCGGGCATCCTGTTCGGCGAGCTGTTGGCCGGCGCGGTGGTCACCGAAGCCGTCTTCGGCCTCAATGGTCTGGGCAGTCTCACCCAGCAGGCGGTCGGCAACCAGGACACGGCGGTGCTGCAGGCCATCGTGGTCATTTCCGCCGCGGCGTTCGTCCTCATCAACCTCGCGGTCGACCTCCTGTATCCGGTGCTCGACCCGCGTCTTCGCATCAAGTTGGGGAGCTGACACATGAGCATTGTTTTCGAAGCAAATCCGGTCGCCTTGGCGAGCCCGGTGGCGCGGCGCTGGCGCCAGGTCCGGCGCGCGCTGCGCGGCGTGCAGCCCGGCCTGCTGCTGGCCTGGCTGGTGATCGCGACGGTGACGCTCTGGGCCGTCGTGCCGGGTGTCTTCACGGGCTACAACCCGGTGCAGGGCACGTCGGGGCAGCACCTCTTGGCGCCCGGCGCCTCGCACCTGCTCGGGACCGACGGGCTGGGCCGCGACCTCTACGCGCGCGTCGTGCACGGCGCGGTGCATTCGCTGTCGGGCGCGTTCCTGGCCGTCACGGTCGGCCTGCTGCTGGGCACCGCGATCGGGCTGGTCGCGGGCTCGGTCGGTGGCGTGGTCGAGGACATCCTGATGCGCATCGTCGACGTGCTGCTGGCGGTGCCTTCGCTGCTGCTGTCGCTGAGCATCATCATCATCCTCGGCTTCGGCACGCTCAACGCGGCGCTGGCGGTCGGCGTGGCCTCGGTCGCGGGCTTCGCGCGGCTGGTGCGCTCGGAGGTGGTGCGGGTGCGCCGCGCCGAGTACGTCGAGGCCGCCTTCGGCAGCGGCGGACGTTTTCGCAGCGTGCTGTGGCGGCACGTGCTGCCGAACTCGATGACCTCGGTGGTGGCGATGGCGGCGCTGCAGTTCGGCACCGCCATCCTGTCGATCTCGACCCTGGGCTTCCTGGGCTACGGCGCGCCGCCGCCGACGCCCGAGTGGGGCCTGCTCATCGCCGAAGGCCGCAACTACATCTCGACCGGCTGGTGGCTCACCACCGTACCGGGCCTCGTCGTGGTGGCCGTGGTGCTGTCGGCCAACCGGATCAGCGTGGCGCTGGCGAAGGGAAAGCAATGAGCGCCGTGGTTGCGCTCAGGCCCGAGGGGCTTGCGGTTCCGCCGGTGCTCGAGGTCGAAGGGCTCGCGATCGGCTACCGCGACAATGCGCAGCTGCACCGCGTGGTGCACGACGTGTCCTTCGCCATCCATCCGGGCGAGATCGTGGCGCTGGTGGGCGAATCGGGCTCGGGCAAGACGACGACGGCGCAGGCCGTCATCGGCCTGCTGCCGGCCAACGGGCAGCTCGAGCATGGCGCGATACGGCTCAACGGCGTCGACGTCGCGGGCTGGTCCGAAAAGCGCTTCGACGCCATCCGCGGAAGCATGGTGAGCCTGATCCCGCAAGACCCGACGAGCTCGCTGAATCCGGTCCGCACGGTCGGCGAACAGGTCGCCGAGATCCTGCGCATCCACCGGCGCGTCGAGCGCCACCAGATCGCTGCGCGCGTGGTCGAGTTGCTGGCGCGTGTCGGCCTCTCGCAACCCGAGCTGCGGGCGCGGCAGTATCCGCACGAGCTCTCCGGGGGCATGAAGCAGCGCGTGCTGATCGCGATCGCCATCGCCCTGCAACCTGCATTGATCATCGCGGACGAGCCGACCAGTGCCCTCGACGTGACGGTGCAGAAGCGCATCCTCGACCTGATCGACGAGCTGCGCCTGGCCTACGGCACCGCGGTGCTGCTGGTAACCCACGACCTGGGCGTGGCCGCCGACCGGGCCAGCCGGATCGTGGTGCTGCAGGGCGGGCGCATTCAGGAGCAGGGGCCGACCGACGCCTTGCTGCGGCAGCCGCGCAGCGCCTACACCCGCCAGTTGCTGTCCGACGCGCCCTCGCTCGCGATGTCGGCCTTTCGGCCGGAGCGCGCGTTGGAGGGGCCGGCTCCCGCGGACGATGGCGACTTCGCCATCGTGGTCGAGAACCTGGTGCACGAATTTGCCATCGGCGGCGCACGCGGCACGGTGTTCCGGGCCGTCGACGGGGTGTCGTTCCGGGTGCGGCGCGGCACCACGCATGCGATCGTGGGCGAGTCCGGATCGGGCAAGACGACCACCATCCGCGACGTGGTGGGGTTGCGGCAGCCGACCGCCGGACGCATCCTGATCGAAGGCACCGACCTCGCGACACTGAGCGGCGAGGCGCTGCGCCTGTTCCGCCGGCGCATCCAGCTGGTGTATCAAAATCCGTTCGGCTCGCTCGATCCGCGCCAGACCATTTTCGAGATCATCGAGGAGCCGCTGCGCAACTTCGAGCCGGTGAGCGCCGCGGAGCGACAGCGCCGGGTGAGTGACATCCTGGCCCGCGTCGGCCTGCCTCCGGCGGTGCTGCAGCGGCGGCCGCAGGCGCTCTCGGGCGGCCAGCGCCAGCGCGTGGCGATCGCCCGCGCGCTGGTGCTCGAGCCGCAGGTGCTGGTGCTCGACGAGGCGGTCTCCGCGCTCGACGTCACGGTGCAGGCGCAGATCCTCCAGCTGCTGGAGCGCCTGCAGGCCGAGCTCGGCCTCACCTACCTCTTCATCTCGCACGACCTCGCGGTGGTGCGCCAGATCGCGGACACCGTGTCGGTGCTGCAGCATGGCCGCCAGGTCGATTCGGGCCGGGTGGAGGATGTGTTCCTGCGCCCCACCAGCCCCTACACACGTGAACTCATCGACGCCATCCCCGGCAAAAGGAACTCGCATCTTGTCCAATCTCCAGCGCCTGGGCTTCTTCAGCAGGCTTCTTGACGACGCCACGGCGGCCGAGCGCTATCGCCTGGTCACGGAGCAGATCGTCCACGCCGAGGCTTTCGGCTTCGACTCGGCCTGGGTCGCGCAGCATCACTTCCACGAGGCGGAAGGCGGCCTGCCTTCGCCGCTGGTCTTCCTGGCCTCGGTGGCGGCGCGCACGCAGCGCATCCGTTTGGGCACCGGCATCGTCACGCTGCCGCTCGAAAACCCGGTGCGCGTCGCCGAAGACGCGGTGGTGCTCGACCTGCTCGCAGGCGGGCGGCTCGAGTTCGGCGTCGGCACCGGCGGCACGCCCTCGTCCTTCACGGCCTTCGGCCAGGAGAGCGAGCAGCGCGCGGTGGTTTTCGCGCAGCACCTGGCGCTGGTGCGCGAGGCCTGGGCCGGGCGGTCGCTGCCCGGGGGCGACCGCCTGTACCCCTCGTCGCCGCAATTGCTCGACCGGATCTGGCAGGCCAGCTTCTCGGTAGGCGGGGGTGCCCGCGCCGGACTGGCCGGCGACGGCTTGATGCTGTCGCGCACCCAGCCGCGCGCGGTCGATGCGCCGCCGGCGACGCTGGCCGACCTGCAGCTGCCGATCATCGAGGCTTACCTGGCCGCCCTTCCTGCCGGCCGCGCGCCGCGCATCGTCGGGTCGCGCTCGGTCTTCGTCGCCGACGACCGCGCGCTCGCACGCCGGTTGGCGGAGGAGGGCTTGCGTCGCAGCCTGGCACGCCAGACCGATCCGGCGCGGCCCGGCCCCGACGCCTCGCTGGACGAACTGATCGCGCGCCAGGACGTGCACGTCGGCACCCCGTCGGACGTGATCGCTTCGCTGCGCGCCGATCGCACCCTGGGGCACGTGACCGACCTGGTGTGCCAGGTGCACTCGGTCGATCCGCCCCATCGCCACATCCTGCGGTCGATCGAACTGATCGCGACCGAAGTCGCTCCTGCGCTCGGCTGGTCCGGCTCGACGACCGCAGATTCTTCATCCCACCCTTCTCTTCAGGCCATCGCATGACCCAGTCCACCCTTCCGGACGTGATCGACCACCTCGTCGGCATTGCGCCCGGCGATGCACTCGACGCCATCCGCGCCAACCGTCCGCAGGCGCGCCTGCACGCGCAGCAAAGTTATCTGGCGCTGTTCGAACCCGCGGCGCCGGCCGCCGGCGACCGCACGCGCTTCACCGGCGTGGAGCGCTTCGCCGTGGCCGTCTTCGTGGCCGGGCTGCACGGGCAGGCCGACCTGGCGGCCTTCCATGCCCAGGGGTTGGCGCGCATCGATGCACCCGCGGGACTGCTGGAGGCCGTGGCCGCGGAGGCCGCCGAAGGCGCCGCGCGAGGTCCGTACGGGAGCTACCCCGAGGGCCGGCTGAGCGCCGAAGACCAGCCCGGGCCGGTGCATGCGGTGAGCGACGCGCACCGCGCGCTGCTCGGCCCGCGACTGTCGGCCGCGCTGGCGCACGCGCACCTGCTGGTGCTGCACCCGCGCGACGCCAAGGCGTCGGACCTGCAGGCGCTGCTCGATGTGGGCTGGTCGACCACCGACATCGTCACGCTGTCGCAACTGGTCGCCTTCCTGTCTTTCCAGATCCGGGTGGTGGTCGGCCTGCGCACGCTCGCGGCCCGGCCCGCACCTTCCAACGCTGCCTGACCGAGCCACGCCATGAGCAACACCACCCTCTCGCATCCGACCAATGTCCCGCCGAACGCCTTCACGCAGGCGGTGCTCGAATGGCTGCCCTGGCTGGAGCCGCTGCCGGCGTCGGACCTGACCGAGCGCCACCTGGCAGGGCTGGTCGATGCATCGCGCGCCAAGTCGCCGTACTTCATGCTGCTGGCGCGCGATCCGGACATCCTCGGCGCTCGCACGCGCACCGACAAGGACATCTTCTACAACCCCGATGCCGGCCTGCCGCGTGCCGAGCGGGAACTCTCGGCCGCCGCGACCTCGCGCTTCAACGGCTGCATCTACTGCGCATCGGTGCACGCGCGATTCGCCTCGCATTTCTCGCCCCGCTCGGCCGATCTCCAGCGCTTGCTGGACGAAGGCGTGGGCGCCGCGCTCGACCCGCGCTGGGATGCGATCGTGGCGGCGTCGGTCGCCTTGTCGTCGACGCCGATCGCCTTCGGTCCGGCCCACGTCGACGCACTGCGCGACGTCGGCCTCGACGATCTCGCGATCTCGGACGTGATCCACGGCGCGGCCTTCTTCAACTGGGCCAACCGCTTGATGCTGTCGCTGGGCGAGCCGCAGGCCGCAGCGATCCCTCAGAAGAACTGAAACCGGACGGTGGGGTCCTGCGCGACGCGTGCGCCGTGGCCCCGCTCCCACGCGAGGTAGTCGGCCCATGCCCGGTCACGGCGCGGCGGTGGCACGCGCATGACCGAGCCCCAGTCGTCTTCGAAGGGCGTGAGGAGCTGGCGCGCCCCCCAGGCTTGCTCGACAGGCAGGCCCGCGGCCTCCCACGCCAGCGTGCCGCCAGCGAGCCAGTCGAATTCCCGTGTCCGTCTCCGAGAAAGCGAACCAGCTGAGCGTCCGCCTCCTCGATCGGCAGTGGCATGCTGCGTCCAGCGGCGGCCAGCAGGCGCTCCAGGGCTGGCATCTTCACCGGCTGGGCCCTGATGGAGGAAAGGATGGCTTCGCAGATCTGGCGGACCCTTTCCCGCGTCAGCGAGTTCGCCTCGCCGATCTCGAGCAGCGTCTGCCCGCTGCCGCGGCCATACCTGGCCGCGAACATGTCGAGCCAACGAACCTTTGCGTCGCTCGATCCCGGCTTCGGATCCGCCTGTTCGATGGCGCATGGAGTCCGACATCTCCAAGCTCCTCGGCCCAGGTTGCATTGTTCGCAGCAATGAGTCGGTCGCACAGGTCGCGAGCAAGATCCTGGCCGACGCGGATCGCAAGGTGGCGGATCTGTACGACCTGATCCATCCGAACGCATCGACCACCGCGACGGTGCGCAGCGTCTTCCTCATCGATCCGAAGAAGACGATCCGCACCACGATCACCTACCCGGCGAGCACCGGCCGCAACTTCGACGAGATCCTGCGGGTGATCGATTCGCTGCAGCTCATCGACAGCCACAAGGTCGCAACGCCGGTGAACTGGAAGGACGGCGACGACGTCGTCACCATCCCCAGCCTGCAGGACCCGGCCGAGCTCGCCCATCGCTTCCCGGAGGGCTTCAAGGCTGTGCGCCCGTACCTGCGCCTGACGCCGCAACCGAACAAGTGAACGCGGCGTCGTTGCAGCGCGCGACACGCGGCGCCTGAGCTCAAAATGGATCGGCCGCGAGCGTGGCGCCGGCCGCCGAATCCCAACGGGTTGCCTGAACAGCGACTACTTGAGCTTGGTCGTGTAGATCTGCTCGCACGCGACACGACGAGATGCAATACCGAAAAGTCGGTCGCAGTGGGCTCGCGTGCGCAAGCCCTCGCGCTGCGCGAGTGCGATCACGCGCTCCCGGCTACTCTGGCTCGCATTGGTTTCCGGCACCTCGGGCAGCGGCGCATCGGAGTCGAACTTCGATGCGTCGTGGCCGAGCGCGATCGATAGCGACGCGATCGCGCTGTCGTAGTGCACCAGGCTGTCGAGCCGGGCACGGATGGCACGCGCCTCGTCAAGCGTGTCGCCGACCACCACGAAGGCGGCAGGCAGGATCTTGAGGTGGTCGCGCTCGCGGCCGAGGGCGGCCAGCCGCCCCTTGACGTCGGCATAGAAGCGCCGGCCTTCCTGCAGCGTGCCGTGGGCCGCGAAGATCACTTCGGCTGTCTCGGCCGCCAACTGCCGGCCGGCTTCGGAGGCCCCCGCCTGGACGATGACCGGCCAGCCCTGCACCGGCCGCGCGATGTGCAGCGGCCCGCGCACCGAGAGGTACTTGCCCTTGCGCTTGAGCGCCTCCATGGGCATGTTGAGCACCGCGAGGTGGTCGGCCATGAAGAAGGCGTCGAAGCGGGCCCGCTCCAGTGTCTGGGCGAAGCGCTTGAGGTGCGCGAAATTGAAGTTCGCATCGGCGAAAGCGCCCGGATAGCGCCAGGCGCCGGTGTGGATGCTGACGGGGCGCATGAAGGCGCCGAGCTTGAGTTGGCGATTGGAGGGCATAGATCACCCTTGCAAACGATCGTCGGCGACGCCGCCAAAGACTGATTGCTTCGATGCTTATGCCCCGGCTTCCTGAGCGATGCTAGCGCCCGGAGGGTCAACGGAAAACGCATCTGCAAACTCGTATTCCTTCGTTTGCAGGCGCGTCGCGTGTCCGCAGAGCGCCGGCAGGTGCGCGTTTCCCGCGGGGCTGTGGATGCGCAGCCCGCCAGCGGCGAGCTGGGCCGCGCGTCGCGGGCGCAGCAGGAAAGTCAGGTCCTGGCCGGCCTGCAGCAGCCGGCCGCCGAAGTAGCCGCCCAGGGCGCCAGCGCCCACCACGAGGATTCTCATGGGTCGTCCTTTCAAGTCCGCCGGTGTGCAAATGCACGAAGGTCGAAGTCCGATGCCTGGCCCAGCACGCGCTGTGCGATCGCCTCGCCCAGGCCGGCGGAGTGCTTGAAGCCGTGCCCCGAGCACGCCGAGGCCACCAGCACCTGCGGTGCGTCCGGCAGGCGGTCGACCACGAAATGGCGGTCCCGCGTCACGGTGTACATGCAGGCACGGGCGTCGACCGCACGCCCGCCGATCGCCGGAAAGCGCCCGGCGACGCGGCTGCGGTACATCGCCTCGACCTCGGCGGCGTCGACCTCGCGCACGAGTGCCGCGGGCGAGGTGGTCCGGGCGTACTGCTCGCTCGCCACCTTGAGCGCGGGCCGGCCGGCGTCGGCCGAGGGGAAGCCGTACATGTAGTCTTCCTCTGCGTCGCCGTACATCCAGATGAAGATCGGCATCCGGCCGGCGACGAAGTCGCCCGCCGCGTTGCCGGCATCGAACCAGTACATCACCTGCCGGTACACCTCGAACTCGCCATGCCATGCGTCGCGCGCGGCCTGGGGCAGGAATTCAGGCAGCCACGGGCCTGCGGCGACCACGACCTGGCGGGCCGTATGGGTTGCGCTGGCGGTGCGCACCGTCACCGATTCGCCTTCTGCGCCGCCGTCGAGCGCGAGCACGGGATCGTCCACGTGCACCAGCGCGCCCGACGCCCGCGCGACATCGAGCTGCGCGGCGATCGCCTGCTCGGGGCGCACGAAGCCCGCCTCGGGCTCGTAATAGCCGATCTCGTTGCCCTGCAGGTGGAACTGCGGAAAGCGCGCGCGGATGCCGTTGGCATCGAGCACCTCGTGGGCGATGCCGAAGCGCTGCGCGCTCGCGATGGTGCGGCGCACGAAATCCGGCTTGCCATGGTGGTCGGCCGCACCGTCGCGAGGCGCCAGGACCAGGCCGCCGGTCTGCGTCAGGATCGAGCGTCCGGTGGCGGCCTCGAGCTCGCGCCAAATCGCGTGCGAACGCCGCACCAGCGGCATGTAGGCCTCGCCTTCGCCGATGGCCAGCCGCGTGATGCGAGACTCGCCGTGCGAAGACCCGTGCTCGTGCGGTGGCGCGAAGCGGTCGATGCCGAGCACGCGCGCGCCGCGCCGCGCGAGCTGGCAGAGCGTGGCGGCGCCGACCGCGCCGAGCCCGACCACGATGGCGTCGTAGTGGGTCGAGCCCGTCATGGTCGTGGACGCGGCACGTGCGCCCCGGCGTGCGGATGCATCAGGCCAGGCCCAGGTCCAGGTTCAGGAACGCGTGCTTGACCTCGATCGGCTTGGGAATGAGCTTGAGTTCGGCGAAGGCGTCGGCCAAACCCTGTTGCTCGCGCGCGATCTCGGGCGTCAGCGCGACCACGCCGTACTGCCGGCGCTCGGTGGCGAGCGCGAGCACCTTGGGCTCGACCTTGAGCTGCGGCGACAGCAGCGCCACCACGTCTTTCGGGTTGCCCTGGGCCCACTGGTTGGCCTTGCTGAGTTCGGCGAACACCGTCTTGAGCGTGGCCTGGTTGGCCCGGGCGTAGCCCGGCTGGGCAAAGTGGTAGGTCCGGTTGCCGCTCAGGCCGGTGCCGTCGAACAGCAGCCTCGAATCGGTGGCGACCTGCGCCCCGGCCAGGAACGGGTCCCACAGGCCGAGCGCCGCGACGCTGCCCGACTGGTAGGCGGCCACGCTGTCGGAGGCGGTCAGGATGTAGACCGGTTCGATGTCCTCGTAGCGCAGGCCGTTGGCCTGCAGCGCCTTGATCAGCACGTACTGCGTGTTGTAGCCGCGGCCCGTGACCACCTTCTTGCCCTTGAGGTCGCGCACTGTCCTGATCGGCGAGTCTTGCGGCACCAGGAAGCCGACGCCGCCCGGGTACGGGCTTTCTGCTGCGAGGTACGCCAGCCCCTTGCCGCTGGCCTGCTGGAACACGCCGATGCCATCGGAGGCATGGCCAAAATCGATGGCGTTGGCGGCGAGCGCCTCCGACAGCTGGCTGCCGCCGAGGAACTCGCGCCATTCCACCGTGACGCCGGCCGGAGCCAGCGCCTTCTCGAGATTGCCGGTGCCCTTGAGGATGTTGAGCGTGTTGAACTTCTGGTAGCCGATGCGCAGGGTCTTGGCGGGTGCGGCGGGGCTTTGTGCCCAGGTGAAACCCGGCACGGCGGCGGCGAGCGCGCCGGCGCCGGCCTGGAGCAGCGCGCGGCGGCGCGACAGGGAGGAGGTCATGGAGAGATCGGCCCGCTTCAGAATGCCGGCACCAGCGCGCCGCTGAACTTCGTCTCGATGAAGCTCTTCACCTCGGGCGAGTGGTAGGCCTTCACGAGCTGCTGCGCCCAGGGCTTGTCCTTGTCGGTGCGGCGCACCGCGATGATGTTGGCGTACGGGCCCTTCGGCGACTCCTTGATCACCGCGTCCTTGGCCAGCGTCAGCCCGGCCTTCTCGGCATAGTCGTTGTTGATCGAGGCGATCGTCAGGTCGTCCAGCGAGCGCGGCAACTGCGCGGCGTCGAGCGGCACCAGCTTGAGCTTCCTGGGGTTGGACACCACGTCGAGCGGGGTCGCGTTGTTGTTCTTCACGGCCTCGGGCTTGAGCGTGATGAGCTTGGCCTCCTGCAGCAGCAGCAGCGCGCGGTTGCCGTTCGATGGGTCGTTCTGGATGCCGACGGATGCGCCGTCGGGCAGCGCATCGATCGACTTGATCTTGCGCGAGTAGAAGCCCAGCGGCGCCGTGATCGTGAGACCGACGGGCACGATGTCGAAGCCGCGCGACTTGTTCTGGTTGTCGAGGAAGGGCTGGTGCTGGAAGGCGTTGGCGTCGAGATCGCCGGCCGCCAGCGCGGCGTTGGGCAGTTGGTAGTCGTTAAACACGACGACCTCGACGGCCAGGCCCTCGAGTGCCGCCGCCTTCTTGACGACTTCCCAGATCTGCTCGCCGCTGCCGACGGAAACGCCGATCTTGAGCGCCTTCTTGTCCTGCGCGTGCAGTGCGCCGCTGGTGGTGAAAAGGACCATGGAGGCAAGGGAAAGCGCGGCGATCAGCGCGGCGCGGCGGCGGGAAGGAAGCATGGGGATGGGCATGTCGAATGGAAGATCCGCCACTGTGCCGGCCGTCGGCCCGCCGGGGAACGAAGGAAAACGCGCAACCTTATTCCCTGAGCGTCGGCGCGACGGCGGCCGAATGCAGTCGGAAGACGTGGCGCGTCAGTTGAGGCGCTGGCCGCCGGCCGCGTCGAAGAGGTGCGCCTCGCCGGCCACGGGCCAAAGCGCCAGACGATCGCCCGGCTGGGCGCTGATCCGGTCGCGAAACGCCGCCATGACGGTCTGGCCGGCCAGGCGCAGCGCAACCTGTGTCTCGGCGCCGGTGGGCTCGACCACGATCACGTCGGCGGAAGGTCCGCGGCTCGGGTCGATCGTGAAATGCTCGGGCCGTGTGCCGTAGAGCACGCGATCGCCGTGCGCGCCGCGGGCTGCCGACGCCAACGGCAGCCGCAAGCCATCGTCCGTCAGGACGGACGGGGCACCGTCGAGCTGCAGGCGTCCCGGGATGAAGTTCATCGCCGGCGAACCGATGAAGCCCGCCACGAAGGCATTCCGGGGCCGGTCATAGAGTTCGAGCGGCGCGCCGACCTGCTCGATCAAGCCGTCCTTCAGCACCACGATCCGGTCGGCCATCGTCATCGCCTCGACCTGGTCGTGGGTCACGTAGACCGTGGTCGTTCCCAGGCGCTGGTGCAGGGCCTTGATCTCGGTGCGCATCTGCACCCGCAGCTTGGCATCGAGATTCGACAGCGGCTCGTCGAACAGGAAGGCCTGGGGCTGCCGCACGATGGCGCGACCTATGGCGACGCGCTGGCGCTGGCCGCCCGAGAGCTGGCGCGGCCGGCGATCGAGCAGATCGCCCAGCCCCAGCGTTTCGGCCGCCTGCCGTACGCGGCGGGCGATGTCGGCGGGCTTCAATCCCTGGATCGTCAGGCCGAAGCCGAGGTTCTGGCCGACCGTCATGTGTGGATACAGCGCGTAGTTCTCGAACACCATCGCGACATAGCGGTCGCGCGGCGCCACGTCGTTGATGCGCCGCTCGCCCAACAGGATCTCGCCCGCGTCGATGCTCTCGAGGCCGGCGATCATGCGCAGCAGCGTGGATTTGCCGCAGCCGGACGGGCCGACCAGTGCGACGAATTCGCCGTCGCGGATATCGATGTCGATGCGCCGCTCTGCCAGAGGGCGCTGGCGTAGAACGCCTCGCCGAAGTCCGCCGGCACATCGGCCCGGCCAACGGCACGGGCGGCATCCCGCTGTCGGACGTGGAGCGTTTCGGAAGGCTCCCGGGCGTGGAGATCGACACGCGCATCTCGCCCTACCTTGGCAGCCACCAGCAGATCTATTTCAACCTCGACACGCCGGCGCTGCAGAAACTCGAGGTGCGCCGCGCCATCGCGCAGGCCATCGACGTGAACGCGTTCGCGAAGACCGTCTGGTATGGCTACGGCACCCTGTCGGCGTCGCCCATCGGCAAGGGAATCAGCCGCTATCACGACGCGAGCATCCAGCCCTATCCCTTCAATCCGAAGGAGGCCGAAGCCGCACTCGACGCCGCCGGCTTCAAGCGCGGTGCCGGTGGAACGCGCCTGAAGCTGCGCGTGCTCTACAACCCGTTCCAGGAACGGCGCGCCGCCGACTTCGTGCGGCAGTCGCTCGGGCGCATCGGCATCGATGCCGCGGTGGAAAGCTACGACTATGCGACCTACGTGACCAAAGGCCTATACCGAACGCGCGTTCGACATCACGCTGGAGAGCCTGACGAACTTGTTCGATCCCACGGTGGGCGTGCAGCGCGTCTTCTGGTCAAAGAACTTCAAGGTCGGCCTGCCTTGTCGAACAGCGCAAGGGACAATTATGTTGACTGGGCTGCGGAGCAGGACCCGAGGCGCTCGCAGAGGAGCGGGGAGGGGAGTGGGGGGTGATGCAGCCCCGGGGGGATTTGACTCGCTCCCCCTTGGGAAAAGTGCGCACGGCAAGCGGAGAAGAGGGCACTGGGGTCTTGCGCGGCCCTGCGACAAACTGTCAGGGCCTTGCGGGGGCGGCATGGCCGGCTTTCGCACATTTGGCATCCTCGCAGGAGCCCTCTCATGCCCTTCCTCGCGCCCTCGTTCGCCCGCCTGCCACCCCTGGACTACCTGCTCGCCGACCAGGTCGAGCCGCGCAAGMAMGTCGCCCGCCACCTGGGCGTGAGCCTGCGCACCCTGCAGCGCTACCAGGCCAGCGGCAACGCACCCCGSGCGGTGTACCTGGCCCTCTGGTTCGAGAGCCGCTGGGGCATGGCCGCCCTGCACACGCAGGCCTACAACGAAGCGCAGCATGCCCGCGCCTGGGTCGCCTCCCTCGAGCGTGAATGCGAACGGCTGCGCGGCGTCATCCGTGCGTACGAGAACGCGCAGGCCCACCCCGCGGCCAACGCGCCGGCCTATCAATTGGTTTGAAGCACGAAGGGCGCAAGGACGGGACGCGGGGCCCTGGGTGCTCCGCACCCGTTGCGGCCGCTTGGTGCCTCGGAAGACATCCAGGTTCAGTCCGGTGCGGTGGCGGCTTCGCATTGGACGCAGCCGTTATCACACCTGGATCGGGAATTTGAGGGGAATCTCAATGGAATCAACGAGTTCCTTTGCGCTATACGTGGTCGCGCTACGAAACTGCCGCGAATTGAGAACTTTTTCACTTGTCGAGAAGCCAGAGGCCTGATCTGTCGGTGTGGCGTCGGGCTACATTCGCTCGATGTCGTCTGCAGAACCCGCATCGTCGCCCAAGCCTATCCGTCCGAGCTGGACCACGCTGCTGGGCGTTCTGACGGCCTTTGTCGGCCTGGGCACCGTCACCCTGCATGTGATGGGCATGGCCTCGCACCGCGCCTACATGCAGTTCTGGGGCATCGACTCCGGCGTCTTGCCCAAAACCACCGACCTGGTGCTGATCAGCGGCTACTACGCCCTCGTCAACCAATCGGCCATGGGCTTCCTCAAGATCCTGGCGAACGTCGGCCTGTGGATGGTCGCAGCCGTCGGGTTTGCCATTTATCTCTTCATGCTGCAGTCGCCGTGGGATGGGGGCATTGGCTCGGTTCTGAATCGGCTGGCCAAGCGCCCTCTCTGGGTGCAGCGACTGGCGCGATACGTCGTCGGCGCGCTGATGGCCGCTGCCATCCTTCCAATCCTCCTCGTTTCCTTCGTCGCGGTGATGAACCTGCCCGACGCGCTGGGCGGCGCCAGCGGCAAAGCGCACGCTGAACGTGAGGCGCAGGACTTCAAGCAGGGCTGCGAGAAATCCAAGCAGCCCTGTGTGGAGCTGAAGAAGAGCGGCGAGTCAATCGGCACAGGTTTCGTGCTGGACGGGTCGCCGGGTCACATCGCGATCTTTGACGCCAAGCTGCAGCGCGCGCGGGTCATTCCGCGTGAGGCCGTAGAACTGATCGCGGGCAGGGCGCCGGTGCCGCTCGCTTCCGAAGCGCCCTGAACCAATCGCACCGCCTCACCTATGCCAAACGCCAAAGAGACTTTCGAAATTTCGATCAAGGACGCCACGCAGTTGCTCGATCACTTCAAGGCGATCAACACCCTGCCGCCGCCGCCCAATGCGGAGGTTCTCAAGCGTGCGAGCCTGATCATGGCTTGCACGGCCTGGGAGACCTATGTCGAAGACCGTGTGCGAGAGGCCGTGACATGGCGGCTTGCGGCCAGCCCGAGCTTCCAGAATGAGTTCATGGACCGCCACCTGCAGAACACCCTCAAGCAGTTCCACAACCCCGACTCCGACAAGACGATCAAGCTGTTCAAAGACTTCCTCGGCGTCGATGTGTCCGAGGCTTGGGTCTGGCCCAACTATTCGTCCGAGCGTGCGCGCAAGGACCTCGACACCTTGATCAAGAAGCGGGGCGAGGCCGTGCATCGGTCAAAGGCATCGAGCGCGGGCGTGCCCGCCCCGCATCTCATCACCAAGGATCAACTCGAAACGGCTATCCGCCTCGTCGTGAGTCTGGTCGAGGCGACCGACAAGGCGACCGCGCTGCCGCCAACGGCTCAGGGTAGGCAGCCGTGACAACAGTGGGGCAGGCGGCATGGATGAAGGGATTCGGGCCGTTGCTGATCGTGATTGCGCTTGGCCTCGTGGCCTTGCTGCTTCTTGCCATGCGTACGCCACGCCGCAGAGTTTCCAGCGAACTTCCTCGTGCGACCTGGCCACTCACGCGAAACGAGCAGGCGATGTACTTCCGGCTGCAGGGTGCGCTGCCGAATCTCATCGTGCTTTCGCAAGTCTCGTTCGGCGCCTTGCTTACTGCCAGGTCGATGGCGGTGCGCAACACATTCAATCGGAAGCGCGCCGACTTCGTGATCTGCGAGAAGTCGTTCAAGGTCGTCGCCATCGTCGAGCTCGACGACAGCAGCCACGACGGCAACGAGGCCCAGGATGAAAGACGCGACGCGCAGCTCGTGAACGCCGGGTATCGCGTGTTGCGGTATCGGGGCATCCCGAACATCGACCGCGTACAGGCGGATTTCGCGCCGCCTCCGCTACCACCCATCCGGGAGCAGGACGGGATGGGAAGGGTTGACCCCACGTAGCGTCAGTCGCAGCTAATGACTCTGGAGCTTATGCCACTCGTCATGCCTGGCTGCGTTCGTTTGACTTTCGAGACGACCCTCGGCCAGCAGCAGCGGCGCTGAGTACCGTCGTCGACACGGTGTGCTCGATACGCGTATTCATCTGCCGGGGCGGCCGCTTTGCGCACGACAGAGAGCACTTCTGGAACGGCGTGGGGGGACACCACCGTCGGGGTGATGCCGTCCTCGCGCGAAGTCGTGCTCGCGCTTCCCAATGAGCTCGATGCCGACGAGCGAGCAGCGTTGGCATTCGGCTTCTCCCGAGAGATCGCCAACGTGTTTGGAGTCGGCGTGGATTGCGCCCTGCACGCGCCGTCTCGTGGCGGTGATGATGACCGGAATTTCCATGCGCAACTGCTCCTAACAGCATGCACCGTGGATGCCGAGGTAGTTCTCGGCAAGAAGGCGGAGAGGCGCGACACATTGCTTGCCGGCGCAGTGGCGCCGCGGATTCTGTGTCCTGGTTGCGGCCACGTTGGCAGCACTCGGTGGATGCTGCGCTTGCCCGCAAGGGATCTGCAGAACGCGTTGACCGGAGCTTCAAGGCGCGGGGAATCGAGCGCCTGCCGTTGGAAAGAAGGGGGCAGTGGCCCGCGGGCGAACTGGTCTGAATGCCCGCCTTCGAGCCCAGAACGCCAAAGCTTTGGCCCTTGAAGAGCAAATTGGCAAGCCGGTGCGCATGAGGGCCCAGCTGGCCGCGCGGGCGGAGCCAACGCTCGATTTGCAGCGCGGTACAGGTCGCCGAGGACCATGCATCCGATTTGTCAACTTGGCGACGTCGCAAGATTCCGCAGCTTGAGCCGGAACGCTCGGTCGTTGTCGAGCCCGCCGCACCTGTTGGCCCAAGGCGTCCGGTCGGTATTCGCACTACTTCCCGCGAATCCCTGCGGCAAGTCGATCGGCGTCTGGGGCGTGAAATCCTTCATGCGGTGCCCCACCGTGTACACGTGAAGTTATTTGTCGCCAATGTTGCAAACTGTTGTTAAAACCAGACGCTCGGTTGAAGCTGCCTTGACGATTTCACTAAAAATGCTATTTTCAACGCGTGATGAAAACGCCCGATCCAGTGAAAACCGAGCTTCAGGCTGCGGATGCTCTCCGCCTCTTGTTAGGGGAGGTGCCTGCAATCGAGAACGTTGACGTTCATGTCGTTGGGCGACAGCCAACTCCGGGCATTGACCTCGTTGCCGACGTGACAGCCTTTGGTCATCGGCATAAGCTGGTCGCAGAAGTGAAGTCGAACGGGCAGCCCCGCCATGTACGTCAGGCCATTTTGTCCCTGCGCGACTACGTGGCGCAGCAGGAGGAGCGCGTAACGCCAATCCTGATCGCGCCCTACCTCTCGCCCCAGGCGCAGGATCTGTGCCGTGAATTCGGTGTGGCTTACCTCGATCTCGAAGGAAATGCCCGACTGGCTTTCGGCACCTTCTTTCTTTCGCGCCAGTTTGCGAAGAGGCCGGTCCCGGAGCGGCGAGAACTGCGTTCGCTGTTCAAGCCGAAATCGGTTCAGGTGCTCAAGGTTTTGCTTCGCGAGCCATCAAAGCCATGGCGGGTAGCCGAGCTGGCCGAGGTTGCCGGCGTGAGCCTGGGCCACGTCAGCAATGTCCGGAATGGCCTGCTCGACCGGGAGTGGGCGCAATTGGCGGAAGAGGGGATGTTCCTTGCCGCTCCGGATGCGCTTCTGGACGCATGGCGCGAAGCCTATGAACCTCCATCCGGTCAACGGCAGGCTTTCTACACAACCCTGCACGGCGCATCGTTCGACGCTGCGTTGAGGGGTCGACCGCCTGAGAGCAGGGGGCAGATTGCGCTTGCATCGTTCTCAGCCGCTCAGTGGCTGGCGCCTTTCGGCCGCACGGGAACACACTATTTCTATGCTGACGCAGAGGGCCTCGAGATCCTACGGTCGAGCCTGAAGCTTTCGAGCGCGAGTAAAGGCGAGAACGTTGTTGTGACCGTTCTGGACGATTCAGGGCTGTTCCGCGACACGGTGCAGCCCACTTCGGGCGTGATCTGCACAAGCCCGGTCCAAACCTACCTGGACCTGGCTGCGGCAGGCGAACGCGGGCAGGAGGCGGCGGACCACCTTCGGCAAGAGAGATTGCAATGGCAGGAATGACGCCTGGAGAAGCTCAGCACGCACGCGAGTACGACGATCGGACGACTGCAGCCGTGAAGTCAGTGCTTGTCGAAATCGGGCAGATCCTCGGCAGCTTCAAGGGACGCTTCGCCATCGTCGGAGGTGCTGTGCCGTGGCTGTTGCTAGGCAACGAGGACATGCCCCACGTCGGCACGCTGGATGTAGATCTGGGTTTGGATGCGGCCGCCCTCGGGGATGGTGAATATGCCCATCTGGTAGAGGCGCTGCTGGGCCATGGTTATGAGCAGCGCAAAGAACTCCGGCGATTCCAGTTGGTCCGTCAGATCCAAGCAGATGATGGTGGGCCTCCCATCGATGTGGTGATCGACTTCTTGATGCCGAGGGATGCGGACGTTGTGAAAAACGTGCCCCCGTTGATCAGTGACTTTGCGGTGCAGAAAGCTGACGGTGCGGACCTGGCGCTTCGCTTCTATCAAATGGTCGCCATCGCCGGGTCCATGCCTGGCGGTGGGACCAACCGTGTCGAGGTCGCAGTCTGTTCCATTCCAGCGTTACTGGCGATGAAGGGGCATGCGATCGAGGGGCGCTACAAGCAGAAAGATGCCTATGACATCTACTACTGCATTCGCAACTACCCGGGTGGGGCGGAGGCGCTTGCGGAGGACTGCCGCCCCTTGTTGGCGCATGACTCTGGCGTGGCAGGGTACAGCTACATCGCCAACAAGTTCGACACGATTGATGGTTTCGGGCCTACCTGCGTACGCAAGTTCGTGGAAGACACGAGGGTCTTGGGTGAGCGCAGCCCGGATCAGTGGCAGCAAGACGCGTTCGGGCAGGTAGACGCCTGGCTGAGAGCTTTAGGACTGAGGGGATGACTGTGGCTTTAACCGCACAAATCCGTAAGTTGAGTATTCATCGTTTCAGAGGCATCCAGTCTCTGACGTGGCTACCTGCGGAGGGCATGAATGTCATCCTGGGTGGCGGTGACGTTGGAAAAACGACTGTTCTCGAGGCGATCGCGCTGTTGCTCTCGCCATCGAACACTGCGGTCATCTCCGAAGCGGATTACTGGGCGCGGGACAGTGCCCAGGAGTTCGTCATTGAAGCCGTAATGTCGCTGCCAGAGGCAACCGGGATGGGCTCGCAGAACACCTTCGCCTGGCCATGGGCATGGAACGGGCAAGACGCTGTTGCGCCATCGGCCGACGGGGAGGGCGAGCAGCCGGTGCCTGGCGAGCCGGTGTACCGCGTGCGTGTACGAGGGACCACGGAACTGGAGCTCGCGTGGGAGGTCACGCAGCCCAACGACGAGTTCGACCATTTCTCGACTGCCGTCCGCCGGCGTATCGGCTTGGTCCGAATGAGCGCTGATGAGCGCAACGATCGCGATCTGCGTCTTGTCTATGGCTCTGCGCTGGATCGGTTGCTGGCTGACAACGCATTGCGGGCACGTATCGGCAAGGAGGTAGCGGGGCTCAATTTGCACGATTCGCTCAATGACAAGGGTAAGGAAGCGATCGAATCGCTGGATGCGCGCATGGCCGGTGCTGCGCTACCCAGTGACTTGAAACTCGGCCTCACGACCAGCCAGGGGTTCTCCATCGGCGCACTCATCGGGCTGATGGCGACCAAGAATGGGGTGGCGTTGCCCCTGAGCAGTTGGGGTGCGGGTACCAGACGGATGGCTGCGCTCGAAATTGCATCGTCAACGGACAAGGAAGCAAGCGTTACGCTCATCGATGAAATCGAGCGTGGGCTTGAGCCGTACCGGCTGCGCAAGCTCATCAACATCCTGGCTGGCCAGCACGGGCAGATCTTCCTCACGACACATAGCCCTGTCGCCATCTCGTGTGCAGAAAACGCACACCTTTGGTATCTGGACAGCCTGGGCGCCATCGGTGCGTTGCCTCGGGACAAGATCGGTCCACAGCAGAAACGCGATCCTGAAACGTTCCTAGCGCGCGTGGCCGTCATTGCAGAAGGGCCCACCGAAGTCGGCTTCTTGCAGTACCTACTGGAGAAGGCTTTCGAGGGCAATCCGCTCGATCACGGGGTGCGAGTCTGCGATGGTCAGGGCAATGGAGCGACCTTGGATCTGATGGAGACGATCGCGTCTTCCGGTTTGCTGTTTGCCGGCCTAGCTGACGACGAAGGTACCGCTCCAGAGCGGTGGAAGAAACTAAAGGAGAAACTCAAAGGGCGGCTTCATCAGTGGCCGAAGGGCTGCACCGAAGATCATGTGATCGGGGCAGTTCCCGAAGCGAATCTTCTCGAACTGCTGAAGGATACCGAAGGCGAACTGGACGGCTATCGACTCCGGACTTTGGCAGATCGCCTTGGGCTTCAAGACAAGACCACCGAGGCGATCGACGCGGCGCTGAAAGCCTCTGGCAGAACGTGGCGCGCTCTGATCATTGCAGCTGCCACCGGCAGCAAGGACGGCGCGCCCGCAAGCCAAGAAAAGGCGTGGAAGAAGCATTCCCAGCAATGGTTCAAGTCCACAGACGGCGGAAAGGAACTGGCTCAAAAGATGGTCGCGCTAGGCGCGTGGGCGGACATTCAGCCGCAGCTGCTTCCGTTGATCAACGCGGTACTGGCGGCCGTGGGGCGTCAGGCCTTGCAAAGGCTCGATCTATGAGTGACCAGCCCGTCGCCAAGCTTCTCCGATCATCTGAACCGCTGGTGATCATTGAAGCTGCAGCGGGCTGCGGCAAGACATACCAAGGGGCTGCGTACGCGCAGGAGGTGGTGGGAGGGCTCGGTGATGGCCGCTTGCTCATCCTGACGCACACTCACGCCGCTTGCTCTGTCTTCGCAGAACGCACGAAGAAGGCCGGGTCACGCGTCGAAATCAAGACCATCGATGCCTTGATTGCGCAGATCGCGCTGGCGTACCACAAGCCACTGGATTTGCCGCGTGATCTGACATCCTGGGCGTGGCGTGATGGCGGGCAAGGCTTTGAGATCATGGCGACCAAGGTTGCGGGATTCCTGCGCCATCAGCCAATGGTGGCTCGTGCACTGGCCCGACGATATCCAGTCATCGTGTGCGATGAACACCAGGACTCCAGTGTCGATCAGCACAGTGTTGTCATGTTCTTGCTGTCCGCTGGAGCAACTGTCCGGATCTTTGGAGATCCCATGCAGCGGATTTACGGGGCCAAGACCGACAAAGCCGCGCGCGAGGATCGTGCCCGCTGGAACGCTTTGAAGGCGCAGGGAGCAGGCGAGAAGCTGATCACGCCTCATCGCTGGCAAACCGGTTGTCCTCTACTGGGGGCTTGGGTCATCGAGGCGCGGGAGAGTTTGGAGAGCGGAACTCCGATTGACCTGACCGGAGAGCTGCCTCCATCCGTGAGGGTGCTTGTCGGAAACAACACGGCTCAGATGCGAACGGGCTACCAACTTTCCAAGGACGACAGGACACCGATCGACAAGGTGCTGAAAAACAGCCCGCAGTTGATGGTCCTCGCATCGCAGAACGACTTGGTATCGGCACTTCGATCCTTTTGGTTTCGGACAGTGCCGATCTGGGAAGGGCATACGCGTGATGCGCTAGGGGCGCTCGTGCAGACACTACGCACCGGCCATGGCAGTCCGGAAGCGCTGGCACAGGGTGTCATCACCTTCATGGGCAGCGTCGCAGCAGGATTCAGCCCATCCAGCCACGGTGACCGACTTTTGCAGGAAGTCCGCACCGGGGCGGCTCGCCCCACGACTGGAAAGCCGGCCAACATCCAAGAGGTCGCACTATGCCTGCTGAACAATCCTTCGCACACGGGGGTGTCGGACGCACTCGCAAAAATTGCTGCGCTGGTGAAAGACACCGCTGCGGGCTTCGACACCGTGAAGATCGATCACAGTTCCGAGCTGCGGGATGCCGTGCGAATCGGCCAGTTTGCAGGGGCCGACGAAGGATTTGCGGAGGTGTCGCGCATGCGTTCTTACTCCCATCCTTCTCTACCTAAGAAAGTGCTCAGCAGCATTCACAAGGCAAAGGGGCTGGAGTGCGACAACGCAATGCTGATGGCCTGCGACAAGGCGCAGTTCACGTCGACCCTGTACGCGAAATCCAAGATGTACGTGGCCCTCAGCAGGGCGAAGAAATCGCTCACCTTGGTGGTTTCGACATCCAATCCAAGTCCCCTGTTCAAGCTCCGTTGAAGGACCGATCCCATGAGCAACTATTTCAGTGATCGGGAGCTCGGGCCGAGGGCCCGTACTGAGCAGACGATGAGTCCAGTGGCATGGGCCGGCATTGCGGTCCTGGTTGAGGCCCTGGCGAGTTCCGGAGCGTTCGGTGAGTCGTTTCCCCAAGAATGTCCTGATGGCCATGCGATCTGTGGCAATGACACGGACATGCTGAAGAGCGCGATCGAAGCGGAGATCGAGGGCCTGTCTTGGCCGCTACAACGCGATGAATTGGATGAAGATGATTCCATGCGGACGCGAAAGCCGTGGGCGCCCCCGACCCTTGTAGCACTGGATTTCATCGAGTTCGTGTGGAGGAGCGTGGCGCGGCCGGTTCTAGGAAAACTTCACGATTACTACCGCCATCACCATCTGTCTTTCGACAGAGCGGAAGGGCGTTCTGCGTTCGTGACCGATGTGAACCGCATCCTCGCGCGTAACGGGCTGGCTTATGAGATCACTGAAAGCGGCGAGGTCCGGCGGATCTTGCCAGCCATCATCGGGGACTTGCTCGCGAGGACCTACTTCCGGACCGGGGACCAACTGCTCGACGTCATGCTGGAAGAGGCGCGCAGGAAATTCACAGACCCTGATCCGTTGATTCGGCGCGAAGCGCTGGAGCGGCTGTTCGACTCATGGGAGCGCATCAAGACATTGGCAGACGACAACAAAGCCAAGTCGGCGAAGTTGGTTCTGGACAGGGCAAGCCCTGAACCGGCATTTCGGCAGCTTCTTGAGAAGGAGGCCTTGGAGCTTCGAGAGATTGGGAACAGCTATCTGCTACGCCATCACGAGCGAAGCCAAACACCGGTGATCGACACAGATCATGTCGACTACCTGTTTCACAGGCTCTTTTCGTTGGAGGATCTGGTGATCCGCAAGAATGCACCTCGTTAAGAGTCCAGGCTCATGTGCACGGGTTCAGATTTCATCGAAGTAGGACAGTTGAAGCACATCTCGATCGGGGCATGCTTTGCCCTGGGAGCGGCTCGATGAGCGAGCCTTTGCAGCACTACGTGCCCAAGTTCATGCTGCGGCGGTTCTCCGCCGGTGGGCGGGAACTGGTGCATGCGTTCGACAAGCACCAGGACAAGATTTTTGCGTTTTCCACGTCGAAGAAATCTAAAGTGGGTGTCGCGGCCGAGCGGGCCATCTACGATTTTGATTTTCAGGGGGTACCCCTGACGCTGGAACCCGCACTGAGCAGCCTTGAAACCAAGGCCGCCGAGGTCACTGCGCGGGTCATCGCGGCTCAAGCGCTTCCCCCTGCTTGGCACGAAGAGAAGGTAATTCTCGCCAGCTTCATGGCGGTGCAGCTCGTGCGCACCAAGGCGACGATGGCAACCTTCGACGATCTTTCTAGTCGCATGGAGGGGTTTTTTCGTGCGGAGGGCGCCCCGGAGGAGTTCTTTCAGCCCGACCCTTTGGTCGGCAGCAAGGAGAACGCGCGAAAGGCCCACTACGCGGCATTGATAACCAATGCGTCGAGGGACTGGGCGCCTCTGCTGCTGCAGAAGGTCTGGCATCTGATCAAGACCACCGACGACACGCCTTTTTTCATGGGGGATCATCCGGTCGTTCGGTTCAATGACCCCAATGCGGAAGGTAGCGGGAAACTCGGCTTGGCGTCCATCGGGGTTCAGCTGTACTTCCCGCTGTCTCCAACACTGGCGCTTTCCTTGATGTGCCCTACATATCTGGAAATGATGATCGATGGGATCGAGCGCATTGATCGGCTGCTTGTGGGAAGGCTCGGGGACCCTAGCTCGCTCAGAGCGCAGCGGAAGGAGATTTCCGGCATCGTGGAGGCGCTTCTGGCAGGCTCCATGACGGAAGTCCGCCCCGAGAACGTTGAACACTTCAATTCGCTGCAGGTGCTGGAAGCGGAGCGATACGTCTTCTCCGTCAAGAATGATTTCTCCATGGTCAGGGAGATGATCCAGGAAGACGACTCCGTTCGCCGGGGAACGAGATTTGTGGAAGGCTCAGGCCACTTCTAACTCCAACGTGGGTACCGGGCATGCTGCTCGCGGCTGCCTTACACTGGTACGAAATTTCCGGCTTCGGTGCTGTGTCTACCACGGCGTTGTTCGGAGACTTCCTCAGCGGGTGTCTGGTGTTGTTTGCTTCCTTGTTCATGGTGATTGAGATCTCTTTTGAGTTCGAGACGCAGCGAAAGGGCGCGGGGTTACTGGGGGTATGCGCACTGGACACTGCAGGGGAGTCACGGCTTCGCTTTGGAAGACTTAGGCCCTGAGAGTGCCCCATCCCCCGCCAATTCATAAAAGCGTCCGAAAGGGCGTTTTTTCTTTTGCCGCGTGCTTGGCCAGGCCGACGTATCGCAGCAGATGGCGCTGCTCAACCGATTCACGCAGTTGGGGTGCCCGATGACGGTGCCCGTGGCTGTGGCTGTGGCTGTCATGGCATAGCTGGGCCTGGGGCTGGGGCGACTCGACCTGAATCAGGTTTGTGCAACAAAGCCATTTCCTGGGGCCTCGCGTGGTAGCCTCGCTCAAGAGGGAAATAATATGTTGAGAATAAGAATCTACCCTGCTGGAAATGGAGACGCGTTTCTTCTTAGTGCCGCGGGATCGAATGTCCTTGTTGATGGTGGCTACGCCCAAACATTTGACGAGAATATTCACCCTGATCTTTTGGAGATCGCATCCAGGGGCGAATATCTGGATCTGGTCATCGCAAGTCACATTGACGCGGATCACATCTCCGGCCTCATGAGATTTCTGGCGGTCAACGAGAAATCTACTGAATCAAAGGTAGTCGGTGTTGGGGAGGTGTGGCACAACAGTTTGCGCAGCCTGACCGCGACAAACGACGCTGCTATTCGGCCTACGGATCAGTTGATACTTGACGCAATCAATCGACGCGGACATCCGGCGCATGTCGGTATCGTGTCTAACGGACCCAAAGAAATCAGCGCGCGTCAAGGGAGTTCGCTTGCCTCGCTGATACACCGTGGTGGGTACCGATGGAACGATCATGAAGGTGCGACGAGTATTGCCGTCGAACGTACGCCCGTGTTCCAACTTGCAGGGGGCAACATCCGCGTCATCGGCCCAACGCAACAACGTCTCGACGGACTTTTGAAGTGGTGGAAGGGGCGGCTGCGTCAAATGGGTTACAACGGCCCAACAGGAGCGGGCGACGAGATAGATGACGCCTTCGAGTTGATTTGCGAGCACGCAGGTGAAAGTGCGGCATCACGCCCTGTTCCGGTGTCAGCTCGAGAGCGAAAAAACCTCGAAGACGTCTACGATCCCGACGTCTCCATCACGAACGGCAGTTCAATCGCGACGATCATTGAACTTGGTGGGGCTCGTGTCCTGATGCTTGCAGATGCCTGGGCGGAGGACGTTGTTCCAGCGCTCCGTGCCCTGCAGTCAAACGGCCACTCGATGCTCTTCGATGCGATCAAGATTTCTCACCATGGAAGCTTGCGCAACACGAGCCCGGACTTGCTCCGACTCATCGATGCTCCCAGGTACATCGTTTCGTCGAACGGCAATGCGCACGGTCATCCTGACATCGAAGTTCTTGCGGCCATCGTAGACCGGCCGGCATCGTTTTCCCGCGCACTTTATTTCAACTACCCGACACCGGCTTCGGACCTCATTCGCAGTCACGTCTCAAAGAGCGGGGCCTCGTTTACCGTGCATGAAAAAGCCACGGATTGGATCGAGATTGAAGGGCAAACTGATGATTGACGCGCAGATAAAGCTTGCCACGTGCGAGGTCAAATGCGGCGACGACTCTGGGACCGGATGGTTGGTCACGACTTCCCGAGTGATCACGGCGCGTCACTGTGTATATGACGCAATCTCTGCTCAAGTGCAGATCAGTGTGCGTTTCGATCTTGGATCGGCCTCCGACGAAGTCATTGCGAGCGTGATTGCAGAGGACGAGAGCCTTGATGTGTGCATCCTTGCGCTCGCACGAGAGGTCGACATCGATCCGATCCTTCTTGACGAGATGCTCCCAATAGAAGGGAGCCAATTCACAGCCTTTGGTTTTCCAGCAGCGAAGCTCTCCGTCGGGCACAGGCTGGAAGKTTCAATATCGCAAGTTCTCGATACGCCGAGATTGAGCGTTGATCTCGACCTTCATGTAGATGCGCCGTCCGCACTTACGAACTATGACGGTATCTCCGGCGCTCCGCTCATCTGCGACGGCCGCGCTCGAGGCATGTTGCGAGTTGCGATTGACAAGTCCTTGGGCGCCATGTCCGTCGCCAGAATGTCGACATTTCTTCGAGCGCACTCCATTCCTCTTGATGAGCCTCCAGATCAAGAGGCTGATGGCGAAGTGCTCGCAG
>NZ_JBFUBW010000055.1:0-32849 GCF_056405555.1 Variovorax sp. P1_G12
CCTTGGCGACCGACATCACATCAAGGTGTACTTCTGCGACCCTCAGAACCCGTGGCAGCGCGGAACCAACGAGAATACGAATGGCCTGCTGAGGCAGTACCTTCCCAAGGGCATCGATGTCTCGACCTACTCACAAGCCAAGCTCAACGCGTTGGCGCGCAGGTTGAACGAGCGACCCAGGAAGACTCTCGACTTCCAAACACCGGCTGAGATGTTCAGTCAGATCGTTGCATCGATCGGTTGAATCTGCAGCCAACAGCAGTCCTTCGCAAGGCCCTGTGTTGAAGGACGCGCCTGTCTCCCTACAACGTTGGGCCTCACAGAATTCGCCATGGTCATTTCCGGAGCTCAAGCGCTCGTCATAGGTGCGGCACTCAGCGCCGCAGCTGCAGTTGCTCACCTAGCCTGCATCCTCTTGGGTGCGCCTGCGTATCGCTTCATGGGCGCAGGCGAGAAGATGGCGCGCGCCGTGGAGGCTCGAAAACTTCGACCCACTCTCGTCACTCTGGCCGTCGCAGCTGTGCTCCTGATTTGGGCTGCTTACGCGTTGGCAGGAGCTGGCGTCATTGGTGGCTTGCCACTTGTAAAGTTCGTACTCATCGCCATCAGTGCGGTGTACTTGTCCCGCGCAGTCGCATTTCCACTTCTCAAGCCTGCCTTTCCCGAAAACTCTCGGGTCTTCTGGCTTGTGTCCTCTGGAATATGTCTTGTCATCGGGCTTGTTCACATCTACGGCGTTGTCTTGCAATGGCCGGTACTGTGATGTCTAACCAGTCATTCAAGGCGATGTCTCTGGGCAAGCTGGTGGTTGATCAGATCGAGTTGAAGATTCGGCGGCAAGATTGCCCGCTCGAGTTTCGGCAGCTACGTCGCGCCTTGGGCTGGTCACGATCCTATCAATCCATCTGCAGCAGGATGTCGCGCAGGCGGTCGAGCGAAGGATCGATGTCGCCGGTATCGATCGCGCCGTAGCCGAACATCAGTCCTTGCAGCGGCGCATCGAAATGGAAGAAGGGCTCAAGGGAATAGAGGCCCACATCCACGCGGCGTGCGAGGCGCAGCAGCATCTCTATGTCGACTGGCTTGCGGCACAAGGCAGCCAGGTGAATGCCCGCGGTGGCCGGAACGAGCTCGAACCACGGCGACAGGTCTCCCTCGAAACGGGCGATGATGCGCGCGCGCCGCTCGGCGTACACCGCATGGCTGCGCCGGATGTGCTTGTTCAGTTCACCGTCGACGATGAACTTGGCCAGCGCCCACTGAGCCGGCGTCGAGGTGTGCCAGTCGCTCAGGTGCTTGGCGATGCACACGGCCTGCAGGATCGGCTGCGGCGCGATCAGGTAGCCCAGCCGCAATTCGGGTGACAGCGTCTTCGAGAAGGTGCCGACGAAGGCCACCGTACCGCGCGTGTCCATGCTTTGGAGGGAATCGGTAGGGCGGCCTTCGTAGCGGTATTCGCTGTCGTAGTCGTCCTCGATGACGATGGCGCCGAGCTCGTGGGCCCGCGCGAGCAATGCCTCGCGGCGACGCAGGCTCATCGGCATGCCGAGCGGAAACTGGTGCGCCGGCGTCACGTAGACCAGGCGCGTGCCGTCGGGGATCCGCTCTACGCACAGGCCTTCCGCGTCGACCGGGATGCCAACCACCTCGGCACCCTGGGCGCTGAACAGAAGCCGGGCGGGCGGGTAGCCCGGCTCCTCCACCGCCACCGTGCAGCCGGGCTCGACCAAAACGCGCGCCACCAGGTCGAGCGCCTGCTGCGCGCCGTTGGTGACGATGATGTCGTCGACGCCGCAGCGCACGCCGCGCGCGAAGGCTGCATGGCGCGCGATCGCGTCGCGCAGCGCCGGCAGCCCCTCTACCGGGCCGTAGAGCCCGCGCGAGCGGGCGCCCTGGCGCAGCGCATGCAGAACGCAGCGACGCCACTCCGCGTGCGGGAACAGACTGCGCGCTGGCGCGCCGCCGATGTATTCGAAGCGCGAGTTGCCGTCCGGCGCCGGGTGCCGCAGCGGCGTGTCCATGCTGCGCCAGCGCGCCGCGACGGCCGCACCGGCGAAGCCGCCATCGGTATGCGGCGCCGCCCGCGGCCGCACGTCGTCGGCCACGAAGGTGCCGCTGCCGACGCGGCCGACCAGCAAGCGGTCGAAGGTGAGCCGCGCGTAGGCCTCGGCCACGGTCTTGCGCGACACGCCGAGCTGCTCAGCCAGCAGGCGGCTGGGTGGCAGCTTCTCTCCGGCGGCCAGCCGGCCGCTGCGAATGCCGTCCCCGAGCTGCCGGCACAACTGGCCGACCAGGTCCTTGTCCCCCTCGATGACGATATGCAGCTCCATGCAATTGGCCTCCTTCAAATGATCCGGATTGGCCGCCGGTAAAGGCAGCGGCGTTTCTTACCATCGATCCATCCTCACAACCCATCCCGGAGCTGCACCATGGAACAACGTCTCGATTTTTACAAAGCCTCGCCCGATGCCATGAAGGCGCTGATCGCGCTCGAGGTCGCCGTCGGCAAGCTCGGCCTCGAGCCGGCGCTGCTCGACCTCATCAAGCTGCGGGCCTCGCAGATCAACGGTTGCGCGTTCTGCGTCGATCTGCATTCGAGCGACCTGCGCAAGAAGGGCGAGAGCGAGCGCCGCCTCTACGCCGTCGCGGTGTGGCGCGAAACACCCTTCTTCACGCCGCGCGAGCGCGCCGCGCTGGCCTGGACGGAGGCCGTGACCGAGATTGCCACCAGCCGTGCGCCCGATGCCGACTACGCAGCACTGAGCGACCACTTCAGCGAAGCCGAGCGCGTGAACCTGACGCTGGCCATCGGCGTGATCAACACCTGGAACCGGCTGTCGATCGGCTTCCGCAAGACGCTGACGGCCTGAGGAGCGGGCGATGAAGGCAACCCCGCGTCATGGGCGAGAGCCCACGACGGAACTAGCGAGGCGCCGGCGAGCAGCGCGGCGATTGTTAGAAGGCGATGGAAACATTCTGCGGCGATAGAACGTGTTTGTCCGCTCCGGGCCACCGAAGCTCCAATGGCCGCAACAGGCGATGAAGGGCCGCTATTGCGCGGGTTTTACAGCGGGTGCGCCGCGCAGGTCGACGTCGGAAAAATAGGAGATCCCGCGAGACTTCGTGTTGTCCGCGTCGGCTTGGATCGCGACCCCCACCACGTCCGGCAATGTATCCCCGGCCTCAGCGCCGAAGGCTCGCTTGTAATCGGGCAGCAGGTTGCGGCGCTCGGTCAGCCAGCCGCCGGCCTTGTCAGTCGCGCCTGATTCAATGACGTCCATGCGTATGCGCTTGGTGAAGGCGTTATCGAATTCGCTGTCCTTGCTTTCCTTGGCGTCCCAGACGTAGCAAAGGGTTTGGGTGGGCACCGATTCACCGGTCGTGGTGCTCCCCACTGCGAGCTTGGTGCGCTCGCCCAACGACAGTCGGTTGGCCGGGAAGTCGAAGTAGACACAGAGCTTGGCCGCGCCGTCGTCGCCGCTCTTGGTGTGCAGATCGGCGCCGGTCACGAATTGCTCGACCTTCCAGCGCCAGGCCAGCGTGGCCTCGTCATTGAGCTGAACCCGCGTGGGATGGACCAGGTTGCCGTAGGACTGGTCGGCATCGACCTTCAGCACCTTCTGGCCATCGAGCTGCGTGATTTCGAACTTCGTCGGCGCCTTGTTGGGCAAGGTCGCGAAGCGCCACGGCGCGGGCGCCTGTGGACCCGGAGCGGTCGAGAACGGCGTCAACAGGCCCTCGGCGCGCGCGGTTGGGGCGACCATGCAGATCAGCGCGGCCGCAACAGGCAACACCGCAGAGGCGAGCGAACGCCGTCCGTGCCCAAACCGGAACCTCGTGTCGTTCATGGCTGGCCTCTAAAGCTGGTGGATGGGAAATGCGCGCTTTGCGCCCGCCGACACGTAGTGTGATCCAGGCGCGCGACAAGATAAATACCCCTTGAGAAGCATGGATACGCACCAAGTGGACGCAGGGTTGAGCCGCCACGGAGAAGCATTTCCGCCACCAGAGATCGAGCCCGGGCCCGGAGCGCTTCCGATGGCGAAGTCATGTCCGTGGGCGGAGTGCCCGCGAACGTAGCGCCGCCGCCGCCGGACAGCGGCCCAGGCTGCGAGCGTCGTTAGTTCGGCAGCAGGGCGTAAGCGGCGCCGGCGGGCAGTTGAAGTCCGGGCCTACAGCGGACGCCGAAACTGCCCGGAAGCGGCCGTTGGATGTGATGCCCCGACCCGGCCGACTTTGAAAGAGCGAGCGGCCAAGTGTCGAACCTTGCCGCACCCGTCAGAGCAGTCGTCGACGGGCGAAGCGGACCACCGTCACGCCCGGCTTCGCCTGGCGCGTCGAGGGCATGACGAGCACGCAGTCGTCATACGGCGTGACCACGGGCTCGCCGTCGTTCCAGCCGATCACGGTGCCCGCGCGTTCGATCACTTCCAGGCCGGTGAAGGGCTGCGCAAAGCGAAATGCCTCGCTGCGCGCCACCACCGGCCCGGTCACGTCGAGGGCCCATTGGCGTGGCGCGTCAGGCTGCACCCAGCCGGGCAGCCATTGCGCGATGGCGGCATCGTCCAGCGTGCCGGCCACCCGCAGGAAGCGCGCGCACTGGTCCTGCGCCACGGTGCGACTGGCCGGATCGCCATGGAAGCCGCACTCGACAAGCAGCGCACAGGCGTCGCTCTCGGCATCGGGCGCGCCGAAGCGGCCGAAGTCGCGCATGCRCACGCCGTCCTTGTGGCCCGCATCGATGACCACATGCTCGGGGCTGCGCATCTGCTGCGCCAACCGCAGGTTGCGCGGCTGGATGCCGGTGAGCGACAGCGGCGCGGAGGGCTCGTGCATCGAATGCAGGTCCAGCAGCCAATCTGCCTGTGCCACGTGCACCTGCAGTTGCGCCGCGCGCCGCCGCTCCCGCGTATCGCCGGCCTCGATGCGTTCGGGCAACCATTGGCGGTTGAGGTCCTCGTCGACAAAGCGCGAGGCATCGTGGCTGGCCGGATCGAAGCGGTCGAAGGCCTCCAGGTTGCAGAACGCCAGCGTGAGGCGGCCGCGCTGCGGGCGCACCCCGGCTTCCAGCAGCCCCTTGAGCGCCCATGCGCCGCACAGTTCGTTGCCGTGCACGAGCGCGCTGATCATCACGTGCCGACCGGGCTGGTCGGCCTCGAAGCGCCAGACGCCCTCGACGCCGGTGTTGCCGGCACGCCAGGCGGTGATGTCGGGGGCGGGAAGTTGAAACGACAACGCGGGCACGCTCATTCCTTGATGTTGGCGAACTTGACGATGTTCTTGTACTTGGCGGTTTCGGCGACGAGAAACTGGTTCACGTCCACCGCCGAAGTTGCCACGGTCGAACTGGTGGCTTCCATCTTCTTGCGAAAGTCGGGGGACTGCAGGGTCTCGTTCAGCGCTGTCTTCAGCCGGGCCAGCACCGGCTCCGGCAACCTGGCCGGCCCCATCAGCACGAACCAGACTCCGATGTCCAGGTCCTTCAGGCTCGGGGTTTCGCTGAGTGCGGGCAGATCGGGCGTGATGGCCGAACGCTTGGCCTCGGTGGTGCCCAGCGCCACCAGCTTGCCGCTGCGGATATGGGGCAAGGCGCTGGAGAGCACGAACACGCCGAAATCGATGTTGCCGCCCAGCAGGTCGCTGGTCAGCGGCGCCACGCCACGATAGGGCACGTGGGTCATGAAGACGCCGCCCTGTTGCTTGACCATCTCGCCGGCCAGGTTCAGCGAGGTGCCCACGCCGGAACTGCCGTAGCTGTATTTGCCGGGGTTCTTCTTCAGCAGGGCGAGGAATTCGCCGGTGTTCTTCACGCCCGCCGCCGGGGCCGCCACCAGCACCAGCGGCTGGGAGGCGATCAGGCCGATGGGGGTGAAGTCCTTGGGTTCGTACCGGACGTTGGCGTTGATCAGCTTGTTGATGGCCACTTCGTTGTTGGCCCCCACCAGGAGCGTGTAGCCATCGGGCGCTGCGTTGGCGACCTTTTGCGCGCCGATCGCGCCGCCGGCGCCCCCGACGTTGTCGATGATCACCGGCACGCCGAGCCGATGGGAAAGCTCGACGCCCAGCGCTCGTCCGGTCAGGTCGGTCGAGCCGCCCGGCGGATAAGCCACCACGAGGGTGATGGCCTTGCTGGGGTAGGCCGCGACCTGCGCGGAGGCCGGACCGGCTGCCGTCCAGGCAAGGCCGCACGCGGCCACGGCAAGATAAAAGGAGAAAGCGCGGGGCAGACGCATGGTGGCCTCAAGGTTGGGTGGACCCGAGGATTTTGCGCGGACCCTCGTTCCTTCCTGGTGCCGTCACGGCACGATCCAGTGCTGATTTGTGCAACGGATCAGCGCAAGGCAATGGCGCGCCACATGTCCTCGGCCAGCGGGCCCAGACGGCGTTTGGGGCGGTACAGGCGAACCTCGAAGCGCACTTCCATGCGACGTCCTCCCGGCAGCACCAGGCGGCCGGACTTGCAGTCTCCCTGCACCATGGACCAGGGCAACCACGCCACGCCCAAACCCCTGAGCACATATTCGTACAGCGCATCCGCCGAATCGCATTCGATGCAACGCCGAAGGCGCGGCGCCTGCGGGTTGTTCGCGAGATGGTCTTCCACCAGGCGGCCCATTGCCAGCGTCCGGGCATAGGCCAGGAAAGGCACCTCGTCGGCGCCGCCAAAGGCGTGCATCGCGCCGCCCTGTGCATCGGCGCGCGACACCGGCACCAGCTTGTCGGATGCCACCGTCACGTGGGTGAACTGCCGGGCATCGAGCCGGAAGGTGAGGGCCGAATGATGATAGATCAGCGAGAAGTCCGCCTCGTTGTTCTCCAGCATCCGGACCGTCCCTGCCAGTGAAGTGGTCAGGATGCGGACTTCACCGTGGCGCAGCACGGGCTGCGCCCGCACCAGCCAGTCGGCCATGACCGTGCGCGCCAAGGTACGGCCGGTGGCCACCGTTACCGTGCGGGCCTGCCGGCCGGCCACGTTCTGCATCTCTTCGCGCGAACCTTCGACGCTGCGCACCGTCTGGCTGGCGTTCTCGAGGAAGCTCTCGCCCGCTGCCGTCAGCGTGACCGGGCTGCTGCCGCGCTCCACCAGCGCCGTGCCGGCCCACGACTCCAGCGCGCGGATGCGGCGACCGAAGGCGGGGTGCGTGACGTGGCGAAGCTCGGCGGCGCGGGTGAAGCTGCGCGTCTGCGCCAGCGCGATGAAATCTTCCATCCATTTGAATTGCATGGGTCGCAGTGGTCCTGGTACGGCGTGCAAAGCCTGAGCAAATGGGTTGGAAGTGGAACGAGGATCGCAATTCTGCGGGGATTCTGCCTTGTACTGGCCTTGGCCGCGAGCATCTGGCGGTCGATGCGCGGGCGTGCCGGGCCTCGTTGAGGCTTGCGTGTGTAGTGCGGACAACCCCCAGCGGCTCTCGAACCAAGGCGCCAGGTAGACTTGAATTCGCCGCTGTCCTCACCACGCGCTGGTCCAGCGGCCGGCGGCCCCTCGGCCCGCGCAACTGCTGCCCGCCGATGTGCGACACCAGGCAAGGGAGGTAAGCGGGGGAAGGGCGGCGAGGCTGGCGTGTCGCGGGGCCTCGCGCGCGGCAGGGAGAGGCGGAATGCGTCCAACCGCCGGAATCTGCAACCAACAGCGGATATTGCACATGAACCCTTGGGTTGCCTACTGCGACGGCAGCGCCGTGCCCAACCCCGGTCGTATCGGGCTAGGGGCGGTGTTTACCGAGCCTGATGGAACGCGCCACACGCTTTCGGAAGCGTCGCATGAGAACGGCTGCAATAACGAGGCGGAGCTGAGAGCATTGCTGGCAACGCTTCAGGAACTGAAATTGCGTGGGGCGGGCGCGCTGCTCATTCACTGCGACAACAGTGTCGTTGTCGAACAGGTCGGCAGCAGCACGGCAAAGCCGATTGCCCGGCTTGCTTCCTTGTTCGATGAAGCGCGAGCACTGCTCAATTCGTTCGACCAGGCAACCCTGATGTGGATACCGCGCCATCGCAACAGAGAAGCTGATGCACTCGCTCGGGCTGCACTGGGGCTTGCAGGCAATCGCATTGTCAAACTGTCCAAGAAGAGGCGTTAGTGCCAAGCGTTCGGCCGCTCGGAACATTGGCGCTGGAGCCGCCGCCTTGCGCCGCCGCTCGAAGACCCTGCAACGTGTTGGTCGGGGTGATCGCTTCCGGGTCGAGCAGGCAATGCAGGATCGCGGGTTTGCCGCTGGCCCGTGCGCGCGCGAGTGCCGGTGCGAACTCCGCCGTGGACGTGACGCGTTCGCCATGGCCGCCGAACACCTCCGCATAGCCCCGGAAGTCCGGGTTCTTCAACTGCGTGGCGCTGACGCGCCCCGGGTAGTGCTTCTCCTGGTGCATGCGGATCGTGCCGTACATGGCGTTGTCGAGCAGCACCACGATGATCGGCAGGCCGTACTGCACGGCGGTCGCGAATTCCTGGCCATGCATCAGGAAGTCGCCGTCGCCGGCGAACACCAGCACCTCGCGTTCGGGCCACAGCCGCTTGGCGCCCACGCCGGCCGGCAGGCCGTAACCCATGGAGCCGCTGGTCGGCGCCAGCTGGCTGGCGAAGGCGCGAAACGGCCAGAAGCGGTGCACCCAGGTGGCGAAGTTTCCGGCCCCGTTGCAGAAGATGGTGTCGGCCGGCAGCACCTCGCGCAGATGCGTCATCACCTCGCCCATCTGCAAGGGGCCCGGGATGCGGATCGGCGCCGGATCGCTCCAGGCCAGGAACGCCGCGCGCGCCTCGGCGGCCTCGGCCTGCCAGGTCGGCGCAGCGGCGGGGCGCAGTGTGGCGGCGGCCTCGGCAAAGGCCTGCGGCGTGGCGTGGATGGCCTGCGTCGCTCGGTACAGCTTGCCGAGCTCGTCGGCGTCGGCATGCACGTGCACCAGCGCCTGTCGGGGCGTCGGGATGCCGAGCAGCTCGTAGCTCTGTGACGGCACCTCGGACAGGCGCCCGCCGACGAGCAGGACCAGGTCGGCCGCGCGGATGCGCGCCAGCACTGCAGGATTGACGCCCAGGCCGAGATCGCCGGCATAGCAGGGGTGCTCGGCGCTGAACAGCATCTGTCGGCGGAACGAGCAGTACACCGGCAGAGAAAAGGCCTCGGCGAAGGCCGTGATCTGCCGCGTCGCGACTTCCGACCAGCGACTGCCACCCAACACCATGACGGGGCGTTCCGCCGCGGCCAGACGTTGCGTCAGCTCGGCCATCTGGGCCGCGCCCGGATGGGTTTCCGTCACCGCGTACGGTTGCGCGTCGGCGACGGCTGCGGCCTCGGTCAGCATGTCTTCGGGCAGCGCGATGACCACCGGGCCGGGGCGGCCGGAGGTGGCGACGTGGAAGGCGCGCGAAACCAGCTCGGGCAGTCGCTTCGGGTCGTCGACCTCGACGACCCACTTGGCCATGGTGCCGAATACGGCGCCGTAGTCGAGTTCCTGAAAGGCTTCGCGCCCCAGTGCGTCGCGCGCCACCTGGCCCACGAAGAGCAGCAGCGGTGTCGAGTCCTGGTGCGCGATGTGCACGCCGGCGGCCGCATTGGTGGCGCCGGGACCGCGCGTGACGAAACAGATGCCGGGGCGGCCGGTGAGTTTCCCCTGGGCCTCGGCCATCATCGCTGCGCCACCTTCCTGGCGGCAGACGGTGACGGCGATGGACGCATCGTGGAGGGCGTCGAGCACGGCGAGAAAGCTCTCGCCGGGTACGCAGAAGAGCTGCTGCACGCCATGCACGATGAGCTGGTCGACCAGGATCTGGCCGCCGGTGCGAAGGGATGTCATGGGAATTTCCAATCCGGGAGAGGCTGTCACTGGAGCGCCGCGCAGGCCGCCGCAATGCGCGCGCAGGCCTCCTGCAGCTGATCCATCGAGGTGGCGTAGGAGATGCGGAAGTACGGTGCCAGCCCGAACACGCTGCCGGGCACGACGGCCACCTCGAAGTCCTGCAGCAGATAGCGGCAGAAGTCGGCGTCTGTCTGAAGCTGCATGCCGCGTCGCGTGGAGCGACCGAGCACGCCGGCGCAACTGGCGTAGGTGTAGAACGCGCCCTCGGGCCTGCGGCAGTGCAGGCCGGGTATGACGTTGAGCGCATTCACGACGAAATCCCTGCGTGCCTGGAAATCGGCGCAGCGCGCGGCGATGAAGTCCTGCGATCCGGTCAATGCCTCGATCGCGGCGGCCTGGCTGACCGAGGACGGGCATGACGTCGACTGGCTCTGCACGACGGCCATGGCTGCAATCAGGTCGCGCGGACCGGCGCCGTAGCCGATGCGCCATCCGGTCATCGCATAGGCCTTGGAGACGCCATTGACGGTCAGCGTGCGCTCGCGCAGCCGTGGTTCCACGGCAGCCGGGGTCGCGAAGGCAAGGCCGTCGTAGAGGATGTGCTCGTAGATGTCGTCGGCCAGCACCCAGACCTGCGGATGGCGCAGCAGCACCTCGGTGAGAGATTGCAGCTGCGCCGCGCTGTAGGCCGTGCCGCTCGGGTTGGACGGCGAGTTCAGGAAGACCCAGCGCGTGCGCGGCGTGATCGCGGCGTCGAGCTGTCCGGCCTCGAGACGGAAACCGTGCCCCTCGCTGCAAGGCAGCACCACCGGCACGCCGCCGCAGATCTGCACGATGTCGGCATAGGAGGTCCAGTAGGGCGCCGGCAGGATCACTTCGTCGCCCGGCTCCAGGCTGGCCATCAGCGCGTTGAAGATCACCTGCTTGGCGCCGGCGCTCACGCTGATCTCGTCGAGGGCAAAGTCCAGCGCGTTGTCGCGCTGGAACTTGTGGCGCACCGCGGCCTTCATCGCGTGGCTGCCGTCGAGCACGGTGTAGCGCGTCTCGCCGCGCGCGATGGCCCGCGCGGCCGCCGCACGGATGTTCTCGGGCGTGTCGAAGTCGGGTTCGCCCGCACCCAGCACGATCACCGGACGCCCGGCGCGCCGCAGCGCATTCGCATGGTCGGTGATGCGCAGGATCTCGGACACGCCGATCGCGCGCAGTCGTTGTGACGGCGCGAACGCTGGCGCTGGCGCCGCATCGTGCGCCAGGGTGGCGGTGGCCCTCACGCTCAGTCCCCGATGTCGAAGGTCACGCCCTGCGCGAGCGGCAGCGCGGTCGAGTAGTTGATGGTGTTGGTGGCGCGGCGCATGTAGGCCTTCCATGCGTCGGAGCCCGCCTCGCGGCCGCCGCCGGTTTCCTTCTCGCCACCGAAGGCGCCGCCGATCTCCGCGCCGCTCGGGCCGATGTTGACATTGGCGATGCCGCAGTCGGATCCGGCGCTCGACATGAAGCGCTCGGCCTCGCGCATGTCGAGCGTGAAGATCGAGGACGACAGGCCGGCGCCCACCGCGTTGTGCCACTCGATGGCCTGCTCGAAGCTGCTGTAGCGCACGACGTAGAGGATCGGCGCGAAGGTCTCGCGCAGCGCCGGACCGGCGTGCGCCGGCAGCTCGACCAGCGCGGGCCGCGCGTAGTACGCGGCATCGCCGCCGATGCCGGCCACGCGATCGCCGCCATGGACGGTCGCGCCCGCCGCGCGGCTCTCCGCCAGCGCCTTCTGCATGCCGTCGAATGCGGCGCCGTCGATCAGCGGCCCGACCAGCGTGCCGGAGACGCGCGGGTCTCCGACCTTCACCTGGCCGTAGACCTTCGCCAGCCTGGGCACCAGCGCGTCGTAGATGCTGTCGTGCACGAACAGCCGGCGCAGCGTGGTGCAGCGCTGGCCGGCCGTGCCCATGGCGGCGAAGGCGATGCCGCGCAGCGCGAGGCCGAGGTCCGCCGAGGGCGTGACGATGGCCGCGTTGTTGCCGCCGAGTTCGAGAATGGCGCGCGCGAAGCGGGCGGCCAGCCTGGGGCCGACCTGGCGTCCCATCGCCGTCGAGCCGGTGGCCGACAGCACCGGCACGCGCGGGTCGTCGACCAGCAGTTCGCCGATGTCGCGCTGCCCGACCAGCAGTTCGAGCAGGCCCTCGGGCGCATCGCCGAAGCGGGCGAGCGCGCGCTGCGCGATGGCGTGCGTGGCGAGCGCGGTCAGGGGTGTCTTTTCGGAGGGCTTCCACACCACCGAATCGCCGCACACCAGCGCCAGCGCCGCATTCCATGACCACACGGCCACCGGGAAGTTGAAGGCGGAGATCACGCCGACCACGCCCAGCGGGTGCCAGGTTTCCATCATGCGGTGCTCGGGGCGCTCGGTCGCGATCGTCAGCCCGTAGAGCTGGCGCGACAGGCCGACCGCGAAGTCGCAGATGTCGATCATCTCCTGCACCTCGCCCGCGCCTTCGGACGGCACCTTGCCCACCTCGAGCGTCACGAGCAGGCCGAGGTCGGCCTTGGCCGCGCGCAGTTCTTCGCCCAGCAGGCGCACCAGTTCGCCGCGGCGCGGTCCGGGCACCAGGCGCCACGCGAGGTACGCGGCATGGGCGCGGCCGATCGCGGCCTTGGCTTCGGCCGTCGAGGTCTGTCGCACATGGGCGATCGTCTCGCCGCTGATCGGCGAGCGCACGGCGAGTTCGCCGTCGGCATACGCCGACTTCGGCACGCCGAGGCGTTGCAGCAGTTGATCGACCTGGGCGGGGATGGGCCGGGCGGTGGAGGCGGGGGCGTCTGACATGAGGAACTCTCGGGCGATGGATTTGTGGATGCAATGTCGGCGAATCCGCATCGCTTGCATAGTGAAAAATCGGAAGAACTTGATGAGTATTGAGAATGAAGTAGGCTTCCATCACTTCGCTGGGGGTGGTCGTCGCTAGCCAGGGCGATGAGGCCGCCAGCCTGCGAGATGATCATTCCCCCGTTGCATGACATGTTCCACAAGACCTTCCTGCCGCCCATGGCCGACCTGCTCGCTTTCGAGGCCGCCTCGCGCCACGCGAGCATCTCGCGCGCGGCGGACGAGCTGCATCTCACGCAAAGCGCGGTATCGCGCCAGATTCGCCAGCTCGAGCAACAGCTGGGGCTCGCGCTGTTCCACCGGGTGCGCCAGCGGGTCGTCCTGACGGACGTGGGGCGTGTCTACGCGGCGGACGTGCGCGCCGCGCTTCAACAGTTCTCGGGCGCCACGCAAAAGGCCATGGCGCTGTCCGGCGGCGGTGGGCTGCTCAACCTCGCGGTGCTGCCGACCCTGGGCACGCGTTGGCTGATTCCGCGGCTGGGCGACTTCACGGGCCGGCATCCGCAGGTGACGGTCAACTTCGCTGCGCGTTCCGAGCCCTTCGATTTTTCGCAGGAGCCCTTCGACGCAGCCATCCACTTCGGCGCCCCGCACTGGGCCGGGGCCCGATGCGAATATCTGATGCACGAGCGCACGGTCCCTGTCTGCAGCCCCGCCTTTCAGCGTGCGCATGGCATCCGGTCCGTGGCGGACCTCGGCGCGGTCGTGTTGCTGCAGCAAAGCACGCGACCCACCCAATGGGCCGAATGGTTCGCGCAGGTCGGCGCGGCGGGCGTGCCGGCGCTGCGCGGGCCGCGCTTCGAGCAGTTCGCGATGATCGCGCAGGCCGCCGTATCGAGCCTCGGCGCCGCGCTGCTGCCCAGCTTCCTGGTCGAAGCGGAGATCGAAGCGGGCGAACTCGTGGTCCTTTTTCCGCAAGCCCTCACGAGCTCCGACGCGTACTACCTCGTCTATCCGGAGTCGCGTGCCGAAGCACCGCTGGTGCAGGCCTTTCGCGACTGGATCGTCGCGCAGGCGCATGGGGCGCCTGCGGCCAGGTGAAGGCCTCCCCTCAATACCCGCGCGCCGGATCGAAGCGCCCCTCGACGGGCTCGCCTTTTTCGAAGGCTGCGATCTGCTGCGCGAAGAACCTGGCGCGCATGCGTCGCGTGACCGTCGCGGCAATGTGCGGGGTGACGAAGATCCCGGGGTGCGACCAGGCCGGATGATCTGTCGCCAATGGTTCCTCGGCAAAGACGTCGACGAAGGCTCCGCCCAGCTGGGCTGAATCGAGTGCGGCGACGAGCGCGTCCAGGTGCAGCTGCGACCCGCGCCCGGCGTGGATCAGCCCGGCACCTTTCGGCAGGCGGGCCAGCAGCTGCGCGTTCAGGATGCCTTCGGTTTGCGGGGTGGCGGGAAGCAGGCAGACCAGGATGTCGGAGCGCGCCAGGAACGCATCCAGTTCGCCGGGCCCCGCGTAGCACGCGACGCCTTCGAGGGTCTTGGCGGTGCGCGACCACCCGATCGTCCGGAAGCCGAGGGCGCTCACCATCTGCGCGGATCGCACACCCAGGGCACCCAGTCCCAGGATGCCGACGCAGGTGTCGGGCGCGCTGCGCTCCGCCTCGAAGGCGGTCCACTCACGGACATCCTGTTGCCGCACCAGGCGCTTCAGGTTGCGCAGCAGCGCCAGTGCCGCCATGGCGACGTATTCGCCCATGCGTTGTGCGGTCTCCGGCGGTATCGAGCGGATCAGCGGAACCTGCCGGGGCCATTCGGGATCGGCGGTGATGTGGTCCACGCCGGCGCCCGCGCTGAGCACCAGTCGCAGGTTCGGCAAGGCGGCCAGACGCCCCGGCTCCGGCTGCCAGACCAGTGCGTAGTCGACCCGGTCCGCAGAGACCGACGGATCGTCCCACCAATGCACGGCGATATGCGGCGCGAAGCTTTGCAGATGCGCCCGCCATTCGGCGACTGCGGCTTCTCCTCCTGAATTGACCAGCAGTACGCGCGGAACGACCGGCGTCATGGGTTCGACCCGGCCGGCGCACTTTCGATGCGCTGCGTCGCAGGCGAACTCGCCAGGCTTTGTGCGGGCCTTCGCAACGTGGCATCGAAGGGATTGATCTTCGGTCCGATCGCCGCCGCTTCGCGCTTGAGCAACTCGACCACGGTCGGCAGGCGGTCGGGGTTGAGCCGGTCGGCGATGGTGCCGACGGCCAGCGCCGCCACCGCGCGGCCTTCGCGATCGAGGATCGGCACGGCGACGCCGGCCATGCCCTCCAGCAGCCCGCTGTTGCGGGCAGCGAAGCCTGTCTGGCGGACCCGTTCGATCTCGGTGCGCAGATAGACCTCGTCGTAGACGCCGTACTCGCGCACCCGTGCCAGATTGAAGCGGATGACCTCCTCGCGTTCTTCCTGCGGCAGGAAGGCGAGGATCGCCAGTGCCCCCTGGCCGACGCCCAAGGCCACGCGGCCGCCGACGTCGCCCGTGAAGGAGCGGATCGGAAACGGGCCCTCGCTGCGGTCCAGGCAGACCGCCTCGAAGCCGCTGCGCACCAGCAGGAAGATGCTGTCGCCGAGGCTCGCGCACAGGCGCAGCAGGACCGGGCGGCACAGCGCTCGCAGGTTGCCGGGATTGCCCGCCTTCGCGGCCAGCGCGAAGAAATCGGTGCTCAGCCGGTAGAGCTTGCTGCGCTCGTCCTGCTCGACCATGCCTTCGCCGATCAGCGACTGCAGCAAACGGTGCGTGGTGGCCTGGGTCAGGCCCACATTTCGTGCGACTTGCGTCACCCGCGCACCGTCGGCCTGCGCGTCGGCCAGCGCACGGATCACCGAAAACACGCGGGGCACGCCGCCAGTGGCGGCCGGGGACGTCGTCATACCTTGTTCCTGCGGAATATCTTGGTGGCAGTTTATCTCAAGAGTTTCATTGAATGGAATAAAAGGTAGAAAAGTTCCGTTTAATGGAATACCCGTGGATTCATGGTTCGGTTATTGCAATAGATTCACTACGAAAGCAGCGGGAATTCGGTTCTCGCAGCGTGCCGAAGCAGTGCGCGTTGCCAGCCGAGCCCGTCGCTGCCTCGAATGCAATGAAAGGCCCATGGATGTCGTTTCTTCAGCTCACCGGCGTGACCAAGTTCTATGGCGCGACCTGCGCCGTGTCGGCCATCAACCTGTCCGTCGAGAAGGGCGAGTTCGTGTCCCTGCTCGGGCCGTCGGGCTGCGGCAAGACGACCACGTTGCAGATGGTCGCGGGCTTCGAGGCCGTCAGCAGCGGCCGCATCGAGCTCGACGGCAAGGACATCACCCATGCCAAGGCCAACACCCGTGGCCTCGGCATCGTGTTCCAGACCTACGCGCTGTTCCCGCACATGACGGTGGCCGACAACGTGAGCTTCGGCCTGGAGATGCGCAAGATGCCCAAGGCCGAGCGCCGCGAGCGCGTGGCGCAGGCGCTCTCGCTGGTGCACCTCGAGATGCATGCCGATCGCTATCCGCGCCAGCTGTCGGGTGGCCAGCGCCAGCGCATCGCGCTCGCCCGTGCGCTGGTGATCGAGCCGCCGGTGCTGCTGCTCGACGAGCCGCTGTCCAACCTCGACGCCAAGCTGCGCGAAGAGATGCAGTTCGAGCTGCGCCAGATCCAGCGCAAGGTCGGCACCACCACCATCATGGTCACCCACGACCAGAGCGAGGCGATGTCCATCAGCGACCGTGTCGTCGTGATGGAAGGCGGCCGCGCGACCCAGATCGACCCTCCGCATCGCTGCTACGAGCATCCGCGCACCCGTTTCATCTCGACCTTCGTCGGCAAGGCGAACCTGCTCGAAGGCCGCGTGTCCTCGGCCGGCACGCGCACGCGCGTCGAGGTCGGCCCGCTGGCGGTCGATGTCGACGACACGGGCTTCCGCCCCGGCGCCGCCGTGCTGATGAGCGTGCGGCCCGAGAAGATCCAGTTCACCGCAAGCGGCTCCGGCCGGCTCGACGGCACGGTCGGCGAGCGCTTCTTCCTGGGCAGCCAGTGGCTCTACCGCGTGGCGACACGGGTCGGCGACCTGATGGTGCTCAGCCCCAACGATGGCCGCGACGCGCTCGACGAAGGCGCGACGGTCGGCGTGGACTGGCCGGGGCACTGCACGCGCCTGCTGCCTGCCGACGAGGCGGCCATGGCGCAGAGGGCGGTTGCATGACCGGTATCGCAAGGAGGGCCACGGCGTGGTGGCTGTCCACGCCCGCGCTGCTGCTCTTCACTGCGCTGCTGCTGGTGCCGTTGCTGCTGACAGCCGTGCTGTCCTTCAACGTCTACGATGCCGCGACCGGGCCGAGGGCCGGCGAGTTCACGCTCGATCACTACGTTCATCTCTTCACCGACTCCTACTACTACGGCATCTTCTGGCGGACCTTCTGGATCTCGGCGCTGGTCGCCGTGATCTGCGTCCTCATCGGTACGCCCGAGGCCTACGTACTGAGCCGGATGCGCAATCCGTGGCGCTCGATCCTGCTGCTGGTGGTGCTGGCACCGCTGATGGTTTCGGTCGTGGTGCGTGCCTTCGGCTGGAGCATGCTGCTCGGGCCCGAAGGCCTGGTGAACGGCCTGCTCGGCATCGTCGGCATCGGCCCGATCAAGATGCTCTACACCGAGACGGCCATCGTGATCGCCCTCGTGCACGTGATGCTGCCCTTCATGGTGATCCCGGTGTGGACCTCGCTGCAGAAACTCGACGCCGGCGTCGAGAACGCCGCGCTGTCGCTGGGCGCCTCCCCCTTGACCACGCTTCGGCGCGTGGTGCTGCCGCAGGTGATGCCCGGCATCCTCTCGGGCAGCCTGATCGTGTTCGGTCTCTCGGCCAGTTCCTTCGCCATCCCGGGCCTGCTCGGCGGGCGCCGGCTGAAGATGGTCGCGACCATCGTCTACGACGAATACCTGCATGAACTCAACTGGCCGCTCGGCGCTGCGATCGCGCTGGTGCTGCTGGTCGCCAACCTGGTGGTGATGCTGAGCTACAACCGCCTCGTCGAAGGCCGCTACAAGAAGGCGCTGGGTTGACCATGAGCAGGAACGGACCCTTCGCCCTCGCGTTCAACGCGCTTGTCATCGCCTTCATGCTGGCGCCCCTGGTGGTCGTCTGCGTGGTCGCCTTCACGCCCGAAAACACGCTCACGCTGCCGACCACCGAGTTTTCCTTGCGCTGGTTCGAGGCGGTGTTCGCGCACCCGGATTTCATGCAGTCCTTCTGGAACAGCCTGCGGCTCGGCCTTGCGTCGGCCACCCTCGCCACGCTGGTCGCGGTGCCTGCCGGCCTGGCGATCACGCGCTACGAATTTCCAGGGCGCGACTTCCTCAACGGCCTGTTCCTCTCGCCGCTGATCATTCCGCACCTGGTGCTGGGCGTCGCCCTGCTTCGCCTGTTCGCGCTGGTCGGCGGCACCGGCAGCTTCGGCTTCCTGATCTTCGCGCATGCCTTGATCGTCACGCCCTACACGCTGCGCCTCGTGGTGGCGGCGCTGGTCGGTTTCGACCGCAGCGCGGAGCAGGCGGCGCTGTCGCTGGGCGCGAGCCAGGCCACGGTGTTCAAGCGCATCACGCTGCCGATGATCCTGCCGGGCGTCACCGGCGGCTGGCTGCTGGCCTTCATCAACAGCTTCGACGAAGTGACGATGTCGATCTTCGTCACCTCGCCGAGCACGGTGACGCTGCCGGTGCGGATGTACATGTACGCCACCGAGTCGATCGACCCGCTGATGGCCGCGGTGTCGGCGCTGATGGTGGCGGTCACCGCGGTCGCGATGATCGTCCTCGACAGGCTCTACGGCCTCGACCGCGTGCTGGTGGGCGGACACCGATGAGCCACCACACCATCCAGCCGCTGCTGCGCAGGGTTGCCGAAACGAAGCGGGCCGCGGTCGCCTTCACCCTCGACGGACGTTCGGCGCAGGCGCTCGAAGGCGACACCATCCTCACCGCCGTTCTGACCCAGGGGGCGCAACTGCGCCGCAACGAATTCAGCCACGAGCCGCGTGCCGGCTTCTGCCTGATGGGCGCCTGCCAGGATTGCTGGATCGCCACCGCCGAAGGTGCGCGGCTTCGCGCCTGCTCGACCTTCATCGCACCCGGCATGGCCTTGCTGAGCGGAGGAGGGCCTCGATGACCGCGCCGCTCCAGCCGGCGATCGTCGGCGCCGGCCCGGCCGGCATCCGTGCCGCGCAGACGCTCGCGCAGCACGGCGTGCGGCCGGTGCTGATCGACGAGGCCGCGCGCGCCGGCGGCCAGATCTACCGTCGCCCACCCGCGCATTTCAGCCGGCCGCCCGAGACGCTCTACGGCAGCGAGGCCGCCCGTGCCACCGCCGTGCATGCGGCCATCGACGACCTGCAGGACCGCATCGACTATCGGCCCGACAGCCTCGTGTGGAACGTGCAGGACGCCGGGCTCGACGTGCTGCACGGCCCGACGCAGACCACGCGCACCGTGCCGTACGGCCAGCTCATCGTCGCGACCGGTGCCACCGATCGCGTGTTGCCGGTGCCCGGCTGGACGCTGCCAGGCGTGTACACGCTGGGCGGTGCACAGGTGGCGCTCAAGTTCCAGGGCTGCGCCATCGGCTCCCGCGTGGTGCTCGCGGGCACCGGACCCTTGCTCTACCTGGTGGCCTGGCAGTACGCGAAGGCCGGCGTCGATGTCGCGGCGGTGCTCGATACCGCGCGCTTCAGCGATCAGCTGGCCGCCGTGCCGGCGATGCTCAGGCAGCCCGCGGTACTCCTGAAGGGGGTGCATTACGTCGCCTGGCTGCGCGCGCACGGCGTGCCGGTGCGGCGCGGCGTGCGACTGCTGCGCATGGAGGGCGACGAGCGGGTGCGCGCCGTCGTGTGGAGCGAAGCCGGGCGCGAGCACACGCTCGACTGCGACGCCGTCGGCTTCGGCTATGCACTGCGGTCCGAGACCCAGCTGGCGGATCTGCTGGGCTGCCGCTTCGCCTTTGCGCCGCTGCATCGCGCGCATCTGCCCGAGCGCGATGCGGCCGGCCGCTCCAGCGTCGCCGGCGTGTACCTTGCGGGCGATGGCGCCGGCATCATGGGTGCCGACGCGGCCGAGTGGGCGGGCGAGCTGGCCGCGCTCACGCTGCTGGCCGATCACGGCATGGCCATCGACACGCAGCGTTCGGAGGTGCTCCAGCACCGGCTGGCCAGGCTCACCGGATTTCGCGAGGGCCTCGAACGCGCCTTTCCCTTCCCTTCCGACTGGGCCGCGCACGCGCCCGACGAACTCGTGGTGTGTCGCTGCGAGAACGTCACGGCGGGCGAGTTGCGGCGCAGCGTCGCGGACGGCGGCGCCGACGAGATGAACCGCCTCAAGGCACTGACGCGCGTCGGCATGGGCCGCTGCCAGGGCCGGATGTGCGGCGTCGCCGCCGCCGAGATCCTCGCCCACGCCACCGGACAGCCGGTGCAGCAGGTGGGCCGCTTCCGCGGGCAGGCGCCGATCAAGCCGATCCCCATCCAGCTGGAGCGTGCATCGAGCGCGTCGCACGCAGGAGCAGCCGCATGACGCAGCGCATCGGCACCGACGTCGCCATCGTGGGCGGCGGCATCGTGGGCAGTTCGGCCGCGCTGGCATTGCGCGGCATGGGGCTGCGCGTGGTGCTGCTGGAGCGCGATCTCTGTGGCTCGCGCTCGAGCGGAGTGAACTACGGCGGCGTCCGTCGTCAGGGGCGGCCCCTCGGCCAGTTGCCATTGGCACAGCGTGCGCATGCGATCTGGGGCCGCCTGCCGGAACTGATCGGCACGGACGGTGAGTACCAGCGCTCGGGCCACTTCAAGATCGCGCGCAGCGAAGCCGATCTGGCCGCGCTGGAGGCCTACCGCGACAGCGCACGCGACTTCGCGCTCGGCATCGACATCCTTTCAGGCGCGCGGCTGCGCGAACGGTGCCCGTGGCTCGGCGGCAAGGCGGTCGGCGGCTCGCTGTGCCTGGAAGACGGGCAGGCCAATCCGCGCCTCGTGTCCCCGGCCTTCGCGCTCGCGGCGCAGCGCGCGGGCGCCGACATCCACGAGCGCACGCGCGTCGACGAGATCGAACACGACGGGCAGTTGTTTCATCTGCGCACGGGCAACGGGCTGGAAGTGAAGGCACCGGTGCTGCTCAATTGCGCCGGCGCCTGGGCCAACGCGGTCGCCGGGCAATTCGGCGATACGGTGCCGATGTATTCACGCAGTCCTGCGATGGCCGTCACCGAGCCGCTGCCGTTCTTCATGCCATGGAGCCTCGGCGTCGAGGGCGGCGGTGTGTATTGCCGCCAGGTTGCACGCGGCAATCTGGTGCTCGGTGGAGGACCGGGGCGCCTGCTCGATGCCGACCGTGCACGCTCCGACCGCGACACGATCGCGAGCCTGTCGACGCAGGCGATCGAGCTGCTGCCGATGCTGCGCCATGCGCACCTCATCCGCACCTGGGGCGGCACCGAAGGCTACCTGCCCGACCACCAGCCTGTGATCGGCCCCAGCCGCACGACGCCGGGCCTGTTCCACGGCTTCGGCTTTGCCGGCGCCGGCTTCCAGATCGGCCCTGCCGTTGGGGAGGTTCTGGCCGAACTGGTGCGCGACGGACGCAGCCGCACGCCGATCGGCGCCTTTGCCATCGATCGCTTCGTCGACGTGCCGGAAGCCATTCCGGCGCCGGCCCATTGAACCGCATTCATCCCCTGCATCCCTCCTTCAACCGCCACGAAAGAAACATCATGTCCTCTGCCCGCATCGCCCTCCGGCCCCTCGTGCGCCGCTCGTTCTTCACAGTGGCTGCTGCCACCGCCCTGGTTGCCGGCGGCGTGGCGGGCGCCCAGACCAAGACGATCTACATCGGCATGAACGGCGGCACCATGGAGAAGGCGTACACACAGTACGTCTTCCCGGCCTTCGAGAAGCTGAACAACGTCAAGGTCGTGGTGGTGCCCGGCACGTCGTCGGACATTCTGGCCAAGGCGCAGGCCAACAAGGAGCGTCCGCAGATGCACGTGATGTTCCTCGACGACGGCGTGATGGTCCGCGCGATCGGCATGGGGCTGTGCGAGAAGCAGCGCCCGAGCGCCGCGCTCAACGAGATCTACCCGGCCGCGCGCTTCAAGGGCGACATGGCCAGCGGCGTGAGCCTGGGCATGACAGGCCTGGCATACAACGCCAAGATGTTCAAGGAGAAGGGCTGGGCTGCGCCCACCTCGTGGATGGATCTGGCCGACCCCAAGTTCAAGGGCAAGGTGGTGTTCCAGTCGGTCTCGGCGTCGTCCTTCGGCCTGCATGGCTTCCTGATGTTCAACCGCATCCAGGGCGGCAACGACCAGAACGTCGAGCCCGGCTTCAAGGCCTGGCCAACGACGATCGGCCCGAATGTGCTGGAGTACATCCCGAGTTCGGCCAAGATCTCCGAGATGGTGCAGACCGGCGAAGCGGCGATTTTTCCGCTCACGCCGACGGCGGTGGCGGCGCTGAAGACCAAGGGCATCCCGGTCGAATACGCGAACCCCAAGGAAGGCGCGGTCGTGTTGATGGTGGGCCAGTGCGTGATCGCCAACAACAGCGAGCCGGAACTCGCGCAGAAGCTCGCCGAGTTCCTGCTGAGCCCGCTGGCCCAGGCGAACGTGCTGCAGTACGGCAGCCAGATCCCTACCAATCCGAAGGCGCCGGCCGTGGGCGAAGGCGTCGCTCAGGTGGCGGCGATCAACGGCTACATGAAGACGGCGATCACGGTGGACTGGGAGAGCATCAACGCGAACCGGCCGGCGTGGAATGCGCGCTGGAACAAGACCATCGAGCGATAAGGCTCACGCGCGGTGCGGGGCGGCGGTCTCGGCCGGCGCCCGGTCCTCGCGCGGCAGGTCGCGCTCGGCTTGCGGTAGCACCTTTGCAGGGTTCAACAAATTGGGCTGATCGTCTCAAGTTCGGGTGTCTGGCGAGCTCCGCACCCCTTGCTTGTATTGATAGAGCCGCAGGAGCAAGTTGCTCAATACAGCCGACCTCGCAGATAGCGGTGGACCTTCGAGCTCGTCTTTTCCAGGGACGGGCTGATGCATTCTGTGCATCCAGTAGCCTCCGGCCTTGGGCACGATGCGTGACCCGATCACGCGGCAGTCTTGTTCCGAGAAATAGTGAAACACGATGCTGTTGCGCGTCTTCCCGGGCGAATCGATCGGACTGCCGCCGTGAAGCAGATGGGCGCTCCAGATGAAGACATCGCCTTGCTTCGCTGCGAATGTCTGCGCGGTCAGTCCGAGCCGATGGACCTCGCCTTCCATGTAACGGCTCCATAGCGGCATCTCTTCGGACACGAAGTGGTTGCTGCCGGTCGAGAACACGTACTGCTCGATCTTGTGGCTGCCCGGGTAGTAGCGCAGAGGCCCTGCATCCAGGTGGCAGTCCTCGAGCGCCACCCAGATGGCAATCAGGTGCCCCTGGGAGTGCGGCGTCATGTAGAGCGCGTCGACATGATCGCCTTGGGCGCTGCCCTGCAGGAAATTCAGCGAATTGCACAGCACCGGGGTGTGTGCGAGAAGCGCCTTGAGGATCGGAGTGATCCTGGCATTCAATGCCAACCGTCTGATGCTTTCGTACTCGAGGAAGAGGTCATTGACCTTGAAGCGATGACTGTGTCGGGCCTCTTGGCCAACGTCGCCAATCTTCATGCGCTGGTCCGTGTCGAGGTCGTCGACAACCACGCGCGACGGCCTGTACGTCCACGCGTGCGCAACCGCGGCTTTGGCGGCGTCGGTCTCTGCTTCGGAATAAAACTGCGGGAGGACCACATACCCGTCGTCCTGCCACTTCTGAACCAACGTTGCGTCGTATTTCAACTGGACCTCGCATTTTCCGGTCGTCGAAACTGCACTGCAGGGTCGGGCTCGAAGGCGGCGGAACAGACTCCAGCGCTCGGGGGCGCGACCGCGCAAGCGGGATAGTACCCCCGGTACGGCGCCGTGCCCTATCCGAACTGGATACAGCGCATGCCGAGCGTCCCGGACTGGAAACCTTCGTAGATGGTTTGCGCGCGCTCCCCGGTGCCGGCGGCGCCCAGGGGGTACAAGAAGGGGTAGTAGTGATCGGGCGTCGCAACGGCCACCGAAGCGCCTTCTAGCTTGCTGAAGTCGATCAGAGCCTTGTCATCACGTCCTCGCAGGGCAGACTTCACCGCATCGTCGAAAGATTGCGCCCAGGGGCGGCTCGCGGACAGGGCGTCCGGGACGCCCCGGTCTGTCGCCCGCAGGTTATGCACGATGTTTCCGCTGCCGAGGATGAGCACCCCTTGGTCCCGCAACGCGGCAAGCTCGCGGCCAACGGTGTAGTGGAAGGAGGCCGGCTTGTCGTAGTCGACCGAGAGCTGGAAGACCGGTACGTTCGCCTTGGGGTAGAGGTACTTGAGGACAGTCCACGTGCCGTGGTCCAGGCCCCATTGCTGCGTGGGAACCACGCGGCCCTGGGTCACCAGGCCGGCAGCAACGCGCGCGATGGCCGGGTGACCAGGCGCTGGGTATTCGATATCGAACAGGGCCTGCGGGAAGCCCCCGAAGTCGTGGATGGTCTTTGGCCGCTCCTGGATGCCGACGCCGGTGACCCCCTGCGTGAGCCAGTGCGCCGAGACGCTGAGTATGGCCGTCGGGGTCGGCAAGGCCTTCCCCCACACGACCATTCGGCGCGTGAACTCGTTGTCCTGGATCGCGTTCATCGGGCTACCGTGGCCAATGAAAATCGTGGGCATGCGGGCCGCAGCCCTGCCTTTCTTCTCGGCGGCGGCATGCGCGAAGCCAGACACTGCCGCGAGCGCCGCGATGGCGCCGTGCGCTGAAGATTGGAGGAGGAAGCCGCGGCGGCTGGAATCGGCAGAAAACATGTCTTCAGAGAAATTGCTCGAAGCCGAGCGTCAAAGGAGTGGCCCGCCTGATGGCGAGCGCGTCGATTGGGTCTAGCGGCCATCGCCGTACACCGTCCCGCAACGGTGCCGCGCTCGTCAAGCGACATCAGGCGCGAATAGCCTGCTGCGTCCGCGGCCAGGATGGCCAGAAGGCGACTCCGCAGGTCCGGGGTTCGCATGCGTGCATTGTGGCGGATCGCCTCGCTCGCGCGGCCCCAACCGGGCGAAAATCGGTTATGCGCAAGCCCGCCTTCCTTTGCCACCCGATTCCTTAAGCGCTCGTGCTCCCCACCGAACTCAAGGGCTTCATCCTCACTCGCCGCTGGCGTGACGTCACGGCCGGCACCGAAATCGAGTACTGGCTGGCAACAGATGCGGGGCCGATGAAAGTGGTCCTGACCGCCCAGACCTCTGTCGCGTTCGTCGAATCGAAGCACAGGGCGGCCGTCGAAGCGCACCTTGCCGCCATGCCAGCGGTGCAAGTGCGTGAGCTCGAGTTGAAGACATTCCATCAGGAACCTGTCGTTGGTGTGTATGCGAGGCACTTCCGCCAACTGGGTCAGCTGGCACGCGCTCTCCGGCCACAGGGCATTCCCCTGCTCGAAGCCGACGTGCGCCCGCACGACCGCTACCTGATGGAGCGATTCATCACGGCTGGCGTGCTGGTGGAGGGGGGGAGGGCAGACGGCTCTACCATCGTCGACTGCAAGCTCAAGCCTGCGCCCCATTTCCGGCCGGTGCTGAAAGTGGTGTCGCTGGACATCGAGACGAGCCAGGACGAGGAGCTCTATTCCATTGCGCTGGACGGCAAGGAAGACCGTGTTGTCTTCATGCTGGGCGAGCCACCCCCTGAGCCGGGGGAGCCGATGAATTTCTCGCTCATCTATTGCCCAACCCGCAAGGCCATGCTCGAGAGGCTCAACGACTGGTTCGAGAGGAACGACCCGGATGTCATCATCGGATGGAGCGTCATTCAGTTCGACCTGCGAGTGCTTCAGAAGGCAGCCGACGCGTGTGGGGCGAAGTTCCTTCTCGGGCGAGAGCGTCGGCCCATCGATTGGCGGACCCATCCGGGAAAGCAGGGCTATCTGTTCGCGGCCGTGCCCGGCCGGGTGGTCATCGACGGCATCGAGGCACTCAAAGCCGCGTCGAGGAGTTTTCCTTCCTTCAGCCTGGAGGCCGTTTCACAGGAACTGCTGGGCGAGGGCAAGGCCATTGGCGACGAGTACGACAAGATGGCCGAGATCGAGCGGCGGTACCAGGAAGACAAGCCCGCGCTCGCGCTCTACAACATCCGGGACTGCGAGCTGGTTCTGCGCATCTTCGACAAGGCGAGGCTGCTGGAGTTCATGATGGAACGCGCCCACACCACGGGCCTGCAGGCCGATCACTTCGGTGGCTCCATTGCCGCGTTCAGCCACCACTATCTGCCGCGGATGCATCGCCTGGGCTACGTGGCGCCCAACGTGGGCGAGATTCCGAGCAAGGCCTTTCCTGGCGGGTACGTGATGGACTCGAAGCCAGGGTTCTACGATTCCGTCGTGGTCCTGGATTACAAGAGCCTCTACCCCTCGATCATTCGAACGTTCCTGGTCGACCCTGTGGGCTTTGTGGAAGGCTCGAACGCCAGCGACCCGGCAATGGTCATCAAGGGTCCGCGAGGGACCTCGTTCTCGCGCGAGAAGCATTGCCTGCCGGAAATCGTGACCACCCTCTGGCGGGCTCGGGACGAGGCCAAGCTGGCCAGGAACGAGTCGCTGTCGCAAGCCTTGAAGCTGCTCATGAACTCCTTCGCCGGAGTGCTGGGTGCGGCCGACTGCCGCTTCTTCAATCCCCAGGTCGTCTCTGCCGTCACGTTGCGTGGGCACGAGATGATGAAGCTCACGCGCGAATTCGTGGAGAACCGGGGTTACGAGGCCATCTATGGTGACACCGACTCGATTTTCATCTGGCTCAGGCGCACCCACACCATCGAGCAAGCGCACGCCATCGCGGCGGACCTGGTGAGAGACATCAACGACTGGTGGACGCGCACCCTCCGCGAGGAGCACGGGCTGGAGAACTTCCTCGAAATCGAGTTCGACACCCACTACAAGAAGTTCTTCATGCCCACCATTCGTGGCTCGGACGTGGGCAGCAAGAAGCGCTACGCAGGCCTGAGCGTGGACGCTACGGGCAAGGAGGAGATGGTCTACCGCGGCTTGGAGATGGCCCGCAGCGACTGGACCCCGTTGGCGCGCCAGTTCCAGGAGGGTCTGCTTTCGCGCATCTTCCACGGCGACCCTTACAAGGAGTTCGTGACCGACTATGCGCAGTCGATGCTGGCTGGCCGGATGGATGACCTTCTCATCTACAGGAAGCGCTTGCGTCATCAACTCGATGCCTACCTGGTCAACGTGCCGCCGCAGGTCCGCGCCGCACGCATCGCCGACGAGTACAACGGTCGGGTCAAGCGACCCAAGCAGTATCAGAAAGGTGGCTGGATTCGATACGTCATGACTCAAAACGGGCCGGAGCCGCTGGAAACGCGCCATTCCCGCATCGACTACGAGCACTACCTGAGCAAGCAGCTGCAGCCGATTGCCGACGCCATCCTCCAGCCGATGGGGGAGAATTTCATGGCCCTGACAACCTCACAGCAAGCTCTCTTCTGAGCATCTGCCCAGGTCTTGAGCCTTCCGTCGGGAGGACAAGTCTCAGTGGCGCAACTCACGCGCGCTGGCTGCGTGGTAGTCGCGAAGATGGCGTTCCCAGATTGACTGAATCGACAGCGCAAAGGCCTCAATGGTCGATGTGCGCAGTTTGTCCAGGCTCGCTGTATCTAGAAGCCGTCTGCCATCGCGCGGCGCACTCCAAGAACATTCCGTTTGCGACAGTTGTGGTGGTTCCATGTGAGTGTGCAGAGGCCTGCCGGTTCGCCGGTGGGTAAAATCCGGGGTGGCGCGCAGTTGAAGAGAAGAAGTTTTTTCATCGATTCATCAAAGTTCAGACGCCCTTGTCGCCAACGTCCATGACGCCAAGCGACGAACTCCCCCAACTTCAAAACTCCCAAACTCAATGACGAAGTCCTACGCGCAACTCAAATCCGCCATCGCCAAACTCGAAAAAGAAGCGGCTGCGCTCCGTGAAACTGAGACGACAAAGGTGGTTGCGCAAATCAAGGAGTCGATTGCCACGTTTGGCCTGACCGTCGAACACCTCTTTGGCCGTGGCGCCAAAGCATTGAAAGTAGCCACTGGCAAGGTCCTCGGCGGTGGAAAAGCAGTGCGCAAGGGCGCAGGCGTTCCCAAGTACCGCCACCCAAAGACGGGCAAGACATGGACGGGCTTCGGCAAAGCTCCCGGGTGGATTGCCACGGCTCGCAACCGTGACAAGTTCCTCATCGACCAATCTGGCATCGTTGCCGCACCTTCGGTCGAAAAGGCCGTGGCCCCTGCCGCTACAGTGGCGAAAAAGGCAGTCCGTAAGGCCCGCACAGTTGCAGCTCCGGTGAAGACGTCGAGCCGTGCCAGGAAGGTTGCTCCCGCTTCTGTCGCAGCTCCCGAAGCCAAGGCTGAAAAGCCGGCCGCGAAGAAGGCTGCACCAAAGAAGAGCGCTCCTTCGAAGAAGGCTGCGCCGGCAAAGAAGGCAGCGGCCGCCCCCAAGGCTGCAAAGGCTGCTGCGAAGGCCACCGAGGAGGCCGCCGCCAGGGCGACTAAGTCGCAAGCTGCCGCCAAGGCCCGCAGCCCGCGCAAGCCCACGAACGCTACGGCGCCGGTGTTGACCTCCGCCACGCCGGAGACGGCTGCATCCGCGAGCTGACAACGCCATTGGCCTGCTTCGGCCGAAGAGATGAAACGAACGGGCCGCTCCGCGGCCCGTTCGTTTTTGGTGCGGCTTCGAGATATAGGGTGCTCGAAGGTCCTCGCGGGCTGCACTGATTCGAGGATTTCCATGAAGGCGGTCGATGCCGGCACGCTCACTGGCACCTTCGGCGGTCGCGAATTCACGCTGAAGAAGAAGTAGTGGCGGACTGAGCTCCCTCTAGGAGCCCCTGCGTCCTGTGCTCGACGAGGAACCCGTCGTTTTCGTCCAGGGCTCCGCGTTTCCCGCCAGGGTGATTGCGAGAGGGCGCAAGCAAGTCCGACCGGCGGCTATTCCTCCACTGCTGTCCCGCTTCGCGCCGGGCGGACCTGGCCACCGCCTGGCAAGTCTCGGGCTTGCATCTCGCGCCATCACCCCTTCCCGCCCTCTCAGCCGTTGCGTGACGCGGCGCCTTTGCCCCTGCGACACAGTGAGCGAACGTTTCCGACCATCACTATCGCCGGCAGCGTGGTCCCCTCAATTCGAGGGTTGACCAAAGTAATACTAAAGCGCTCAATCAATCCTTACCCAAGAGCGTCAGGGGGCGTCATGAAAGCGTCTTCAGTCGTGGCAGTAGCCGTCGGTTGCACCATCGTTCTCGGCTGCGACTTGCAGCCAAGCGTCATATTTGTGGCGAACGGGACGCTCTTCCAAATGTTGCAATTGACCGATGCGCAAGACGACTGCCCTGAGCTGCATCGGGTTTGCTACCTTACGACGTGGGATGGGGGAACTTATCGCGGATGCTGGGCCCGCGAACAAGCGAACATTCACGCTCGCTTTCCGGCCTTGGGCGACAAGCTCATTCCAGTGGGCCAATTCCACGGCACGACGTTGGCTGAGTACCGGAAGATGGCGCTTGACTAGCGACATGGTTTTGAGCTGGTCGAAGAGACCGAGTGGGACAACTACTATGTTCGGGCGCCGGCCATTGGGGCGAGGGATGGCGCCTCAAACGGCTGACGAGCGCGCCCGGCTCAAGGCAGAATGCGGCCAAAGCCCGAGAACGGCCATGACCGGTCGCTCGCCCGTCTTCGAGCAAGGTCCGGTGTATGAAGGCAAGCAGCCATATCGATCTTCGAGACCATGAAGCGTTGGTGTGACCCCGAGTGCTCTACTTCACCTACCCGAGCGACACAAAAGCGCCGGGCATGCCAATGGCTTGACGGCAGGGGGACATACTGCAGACGGCGGCAGCGATGACAGCGTTCTTACCACCTACCCGCGCCAAGGCGTGATGCGTGGTAACCATCGCCTCACGTTCGCCCGGTAGCGCTTGTACTCGTCGCCGAACTGCTCGCCCAGCGCAGGCTCTTCGTAGGCGACAACGAACAAGAAGAATCCGGCCCACACGATCGCGCTGTACTCCAGCACCGTGACGCTCCCGAACAGGAGGCCCTGGCCGGCGATCAACGCCGTGACTGCGACGTACATCGGATTGCGGACGTAGCGATAGAGCCCGGTGACGACGAGGCGCTTGGGAGGCATCACGGGCGCCGGTGTGCCGAGGCCCTGCAACGCGAAGCGAGCGAACGAATCGAGCAAGATGGGCAACCCGGCGACGATCAGGGCGGCGCCGAGCACGCGCGCGATCGGGAATAGCGGAGGCGCGAAGTGCCAGTGCGTGAGGTACCAAGGGACGTACACGGCGAGCGTGCCCGGAGCGATGACCAGGAAGATCGCGGAACCGATGATCGCGGCGGCGCGCTGCACGATAGGATCATACTCAACGCCGCCGCGAATCGTGCGGATTGGGCGAGCGCTGGCGTCGCGTGATGTCCTGTGCGAGGGTGTAGTCGCGGTTCTTCGGCATGTCCCGAGCGTGGCAGAGCGCCCGGGAGGCCTCCAGTGCATCAGCTAGATAATGCCGCTTCAAGTCGGGGAAAGAGGCTCGGGGAGCGCTTCCATCTTCGCCGGCAGTGTCCCGAAGAAGGTCCCGCGCCCGAGGGATTGCATCGACCGGTTGAATCCGCACTCGCAATGCGGACATGCTTGGGACGAAGCCGAAAGACTGTGATGGGCCCGCTGACGTCGGTGCGCGTCGGGCAGAATGCGGCCACAACCGGACGTTCATCTTCGCGGCCTGATGGCAAGGAAGGCCAACGCGCCGTCAGAACGGGGCCAGGAATCGACGTTCGCGGCTGACTTACAACACCCGCGGGCGAATTGCGGGATTGCTTCCGCGAAGCGGGTGTGCACTAACCCGCCGAGCATCAACAATCAGGCGCAGAGCGACAGCCCTTTCCAAACTTGTAGGCACCATGAACCACATGCCGCTGCGAATCATTGCGTCCACTGGGCTCGTCGTAGGCGCCGTCCTCGGATTGGCTGGCACGTTCGTCTCGTCTGCATCGCTTCGCGGACTGGCTTGGGGCCTCGATGGCGTGGCCCTCGTTGTCGCGACTGCGTTGCTGACCATTCATCACTTCCGGCGTGGACGCGACCTGATGGCTGCCGGATTCCTGGTCTTCGCCATCGGCGAAAGCCTGATTCTCTCTGGCGCTGCCATGGAGCCGATTGCCAGTATTCCTTCTTTTGGGAGCGGGGCCGGCTTGTGGGCTGCTTCGCTCGCACTCATCAGCGCGCCCAACATCATGCCCAAGCTGGTCAGGGCGGTCGGGTTCATCGCGTCGGCGTTGTTCGCGCTCGTGGCAATGGAAATCTTTGCCGGACGCCAACTCACGCCCTTGTCGGCACCGTTGCCGTTCTTCGCCTATCCATTCCTGGTCGCCACGCTGTTCGGCTGGGCGTGGTCACATCTCAAAGAGAGAACATGATTCCCGACGCACCGCCTCGCACCAATGCGTGCGGCTAAATCTTTCGACAGCGTCCGGCACCTTGCGGCCACGAGCGGAAGTACGTGAAGGCTTTCTAGCTTTGCACCAAGGGCGCCATGTGGGCATGCGGAATCACGCTGCGGTCGGCGAATGCCGACGACTCATCACACCTACCCGGCAATGTGGGGACAGCTGGCTCTTAGCCTCGTCTAGGCGGCTCGAAGCATCCCGAGCCCATCAAATGTCTGAAGGATACGAATGGTTGGTGCGATTCTGGAGTTCATGACAACGCGGCACGGCCACAAACCTACTTATGGCTGGATAATCTTTCTCGTGGCAGTGGGTGCGGTTTTCGGCTCCATCGCGGCAGCAAGCGTGCGCACACGCATACAGAGGACCCGACAGAGCGCGCAGACCGCTGTGTCATGCGGCGAGCTTTCTGCCGAGATAAATACCAATGGCCTGAACCCTCGAAGGGTTCAAGCGCAACTTCGTGAGGTTGGCGACGCACTGGAACTCACGCTCGTGGACTCTGCGAAGCTTGGCGAGGCCGCTGAGGTGATGGTATTCAGCTCCATTCGGGAGGTGGAGGCCTATCTGAAGACCAATACTTTGCTCCGCCTCGGCGACTTTCGTACGAAATCGTCATAGCCGTCAGTTGTCGGCCAACAGCAGACCTCCGATGTCGACCCCCGCCACGAGCTTTCATGAAGAACATTCAGGTCATCGACGGCGCAGTGAACTGCGTGTATGACATCTTCGCGGCCACTGACGAGGAGTTCGCGCTCATCTTTCCCAGTGGCCAGGACATCGCGTTCATCGACGAGGTCTACGGGAGCGGGGTAGACGACGCAGCTCTCAACAGCGCGTTCGAGGCGCTGTGGACGCGACGAGTAGTCAAAGCCCAGGCGATGGGAATCCATGGCCAGCTTTTCTACGAACTCGACGAGAAAAAGCCGTTCTATCCGACCAGGCGAGACGAGGAGGCAGAGAACCCAGGTGGCTACCGCCTTCGATAGGACGTGGTCTGTGGCAGGATGCGGCTAGGAGCGGACACATGATTGCTGCCCCTAAAGACTCACGGTTCCGCCAGGAGTTTCAATGCACTTGATGCCATCAAAGTCCGCACGTGCCTCGCCGGCGGCCGCAACGGGCGCGCACGCCATCGGTACGGCCGCGTTGGGCTCCATCCTGATTGGCGCCGCGGCCTTCGGTGCCCTGGCCATCGGGGCCTTGTCTATCGGTCGGCTCTTTGTGGGCCGGGCTCGAATCCGCCGGCTGGAGATTGACGAGCTTGTTGTTCGCCGCATTCGAGTCATTGAACAGCTGACGCCACCGCCAGCATCGAAGCCCGGTAGCGTCATCGAGGATTCGAAGCCAGTTGTCGGGTCCGCGAAAAAATGGGCCGAAACGTCAGAATAGTCGCGAGGCGGCTACCGGCCGAGGTTGTGTGAAAACACTTCGTTGATCTCCTCACTCCAAATAAAATCTGCCAACCCGTCAGAGCGAGGTGGCGCATGAAGCGATTCATCGAAGGCGAAGACCGACAGCAGGTCGCGTTGTTGCCGGAATGTCTTGATGACTATATCGGCGAAGACAACCCGGTGCGAGTCGTCGACGCTTTTGTCGAAGAGCTTGACCTTCAAGCCCTGGGCTTCAAGGGTGTTGATCCGGCGTCTAC
>NZ_JBFUBW010000056.1:0-27098 GCF_056405555.1 Variovorax sp. P1_G12
GCGCCATGCTGATCGACCGCGCGCCATAGCAGGTAGGGTTCTCCGCGCAGCGACACGAACATCTCGTCCAGATGCCAGGTCGATCCCGGCTTGCGGCGTGCGCCCTTGGCGCAATGCGCGAAGCTCGCGCCGAATTTGTCGCACCAGCGCCGGATCGTTTCGTAGCTGACGACCACACCGCGCTCGAACAGAAGCTCCTCGATGTCGCGCAGGCTCAGTTGAAATCGAAAATACCAGCGCACTGCCTGGCTGATCACCACCGCCGGGAACCGGTGCCCGTGATAGAGCGATCTCGTCGTCTTTTGCATCGCGAAACCTTACGCCATCGGCAACGTGACAATGCCAAGGCAGAGGGTCGTTGCGACAAGAGCGACTTCATCCATATCGCGAAAGATGACGAATACTTATGCCCCGCAGGAGAACACGAGATCTACCGCTTCAGCACGGTGGAAAGCAATCTCAAGCAGCACGTCTAGACGCCTTTCAATTCGAGGTCATCCAATAGGCCCGTCGCCACGGATCCGACGTCCTGCTGCGGGGAATGTGTGTACATCGAGTAGTACACGGCACCACGCTCCAAGCGCTTCAACACGCAGGTGACAATGAGCCGGGTCAAAGTCGGGCTGCACGTGCCCTTGTCGGAAGAAGCCGAGGCAGCCGTGAAGCACGGGGCCAGTACTTAAAGTCACCGGCAGGTAACGATCCGCGTTCAGGCCCTTCGCAGGCAATCCGCGTTGCGCGAATCCTTCAGCGAGCGCCGGGCGTAGTAGTCGAACGCAATCGTGTTGCGGCGAGGCCGCAGGATCCAGTCATGCGCTTCCCTGGCCAGTTCCGGATCGATGGGCTGGATCTTGCCTGCGGCCGACGCCAGCAGTTGCATGCGCGCCGCGCGCTCGAAAGCGATCGAAAGGACGCATGCCTCTTCCACGCTGCCGCCCGCCACGAGCATCCCGTGGTGCGAGAGCAGCAAGGCACGCTTGCTGCCGAGCGCGGACGCGATGAACTCGCCCTCCTCGTTGCCGACGGGAATGCCCGGCCACTTGCCGACGAAAGCCACGTCGTCGTAGAGCACACAGTTGTCCATGTGGGAGATGACCAGCGGCTCTTCCAGCATGCCCAGCGCGGACGCGTGCGCGGCATGCGTGTGAATGATGCAATTGACATCGGGACGCGCGCGGTAGACCCACGAGTGGAAGCGATTGGCCGGGTTGGGCATGCCGTCGCCTTCAAGAACATTCAGGTCTTCGTCGACCCGCAACAGGTTGTCTTCGGTGATCTCGTCGAAGCCCAGCCCCAGCCGCTGCGTCAGGAACTCGCCCGGCACGCCCGTGCGGGCCGTGATCTGTCCGGCCAGGCCGGAGTCATGCCCGATGTCAAAAAGAATGCGGCACGTCAGGGCCAGCTTCTGGCGCAGCGTGTAGGTGCTGTCCGCGAGGTGCGCGTCCATCTGGGCGTACGACTGCTGGATCAGTTCGTCCTTGTCGAGTTTGAAAGTGTCTTGCGATGCCATGGCGTTGTCCTTATGCAGATTCGCTGGTGGAAAAGTTCTTCTCGGGTGCACCGGGAAAGAGCGGCTGGTAGCCGGGCAGTTGCTCGATTCTGCCGAGCCACGCGGTGATGGCCGGAAAGGCCGGGAGTTCGATGCCGCCCATCGGCGCAAGGCGCGTATAGGGATAGAGCGCCACGTCGGCAATGCTCGGCGCATCCGCCGTGGCGACCCACCCTGTCGCGCCCTGCCGCGATAACTGCGCATCCAGTATCCGCAGCGACTGCCTGGCTTCGCGGGCGAAGTGGATGAACTCTTCGCTGGCCGGATCGCGGTCGCGATGCAGTGCGAGATGCAGGCGCAGTTGCGCCAGCGGCTTCATGTGCCGTTCCTGTTCGAACGACAGCCAAGCCAGTACCCGCGCCTGTCGGGCAGCGTCGCCCGGCCACCAGGGGCTGCCCTGCGCCAGGAAATAAAGAATCGCCATCGACTCACCGAGGTGCGCGCCGTCGTCCAGCGCGAGCACCGGGACCTGCCCCATCGGCGCGATCGCGAGAAAGCAGGGGCTTCGCAGGTCTCCGCGATCGATGGAAAGCGTCTCACGTTCCAGCGAGATGCCGAGGAGGCCGGCCAGCAGCCTCACCTTCCATGCGTTGCCTGAACGCTGGGTGTCGTAGAGCTTCATGTCTCGCGTCCCGTGTCAGTCCAGCTTCGTGCCCGCAGCCTTGATGACCTTGCTCCACTTCGCGGTTTCGCTTTTGACGTGGGCGAGGTAGGCCGGCACGCCGGTGGCCATCGGCTCGATGCCGAGTTCGGCCAGGCGTGCGACGACTGCGGGGCGCTTCAGCGCACGGGCAAGCGCCTGGTTGAGGATCTCGACTTGCGCCTGTGATGTGCCGGCCGGCGCGACGATCGCGTTCCATGAACCGATCTGGAAGTCGGGCAGCCCTTGTTCGGTGCTGGTCGGCAGATCGGGCACTGCTGCATTGCGATGGTTCGCGGCGATGGCCAGTATCTTGAGCCGCCCCGTCTTGGCCTGCGGCTGGATGTTGTCGACACCCTGCTCGATCAGCCAGCGGTGCAGCCACCAGCCGTCGCGACCGGCTTCGTAGCACGAGTGCACCTGGGCCTGCGGCTCGAGCTTGCAACGCTCCCGGGCCTTGACGATGCAGTGCGCAACGGCGGCCGTGTCGCCGGCGTCCACGTTGTACCGGCTCGGGCCGCGGCCGCCATCGCTCGCCGTCAACGTCCACTTCTTGTCGCCGAGCTCGAAGCTCATGTACAGGTCGCCCGCGATCGCCGTGTCCTTGACTTGTGGGACTGCTTGGGTTGTCGACATTTCCGGCTCCTTTGCGTAGAGGTTGGGAGATCCCGTTTTAGCTAACCGGGTCTCGCTCGGGTAGTCCCACATAGCATCTTTCGCAGGCCTGAGCGCGCCCAGGCCTTTCTCTGCAACTTCGGACCCATCCGCCAGCACTTCGCCCTCAAGCGCCATCTGCTGCGCCCCTCGCTCTACCGCAAACAACTGGCCTCACGCTTTGATGCATGGCGCCTTTTCACTGGCAGCGCCCAAGATCCGTCCGCCGCCTTCTGAGCCTTTGATCCCCTACCAGCTTTTCGACCTAGCATCGCCAAAGTGACAAAGCCGTCGGCGTCCCGCGCATTTGTTCACGCTCGTCCAGCGCCTTCACGGAAGTGGAACCCTGACTTGAACCAGGCCGCTTATCGGACCCGTCAGTATCGCCAGCGCGGTCGCCGTCGCCCTAAAATCCCCATAGCGCCGTAGCCTCGCGGGCCGCCGAAGTGCATTCCGCGGTTTCCTCCCTTGGGGCTAATCCAACACCTGCCCTTGAACCGCCGTGACGCTCGCGGCAGTTCCGACGCGCGGGCAGGTATCGGATAACCCTAAACAGTAGCCGTCATACGAAAAGTCTCGAGCTGCGACCGCTTCCAGATGAAAGCGAACCTCTCCCAGTGCAAGGCGGCGCCCTATATGAATCAAACGATTCTGCGCGCTGACGTGAATACGCCGCCTGTCGCCATGCATCAAGGGGGGCGAGCCAGTGGGTCGCTCCTGTACGGTGATGCGGTACGGATTGCAATGGGAAATCCTTACACGGAGTGTCCGTAGAACGCCCATGAGCAGCCTACGTTCGGAGAGCGAGGAAGACTCAAGCCGCGAAGCGCGCCTCGAATCCTCGCCACATTAAATCCATCAAGAGATCCACGACAACGGGGCGTCCGACCTTTTCATTCTCAACCCACCACTTGGCCAACTGCTCGGCGGCACCGGAGAGCGCGTGAGCATGCATTACGACAAAGGGCTGAGCGACGTCAGGCATGAAAGGCGTGAGGAGTGCCGCGATCCCGTGGACCGTTTCGAATCGCATCCGCCTGGCCTCGTCGACAGCGGATCCTGCAACCGCCACACCCCCACCGAATAGCAAACGCCACGCTGCACGATCTTGTTCCACGAACTGGAAATAGCCCTCGATGCCCGCGCGCAAGCGCTCACGCCCAGTGGCATGGGGATTCGCGCCGACCGCTTCGCTGAGGCGTTGATCGAGGTGTCCGCGGGCGATTCGAAGACATGCCAGATAAACGGTGTCTTTCGCGCCAAAGAGGTTGTAGACAACAGGGCGGGTCACCCCGGCAGCCTCGGCGATGTGTTCCATCGTCGTCCCCTGGTATCCCTTCGAAATGAACAAGTCGAGTGCAACACCCAAGATCTGGCGCTCACGCGCGGGCCGCGGCAGCCTGAGCTTCTTCGGAGTGGGAGGGGTCAACTTGGCGCTTTCGTCTTGTACTTGGTAGCCCATATTGTGTCCGGGCGGCGCTGCGAAACCGGTCGGTGTCGCGCAAGCGCACTGGAAAAGAAGAAGCCGGGAACGGATGGAGCCCACCCGATCCCGGCCTGGCCTTCATGGCCGTTCGGTGCTGGACCTACAAACCAGCAGGGCGGCCCTGGTCAGGCTTGCTGTAGTCGCACACGCCGGAGTTGAAGATCTGCATTAGACGTTGCTCTTGGGGGACGCTCATGAAAACGCTGCCGTACGTGCCGTCATGCAGTGCGCTGACGACCGACTTGAGCGCGCACTTGAAGACCGATCCCGACACGGGCGCACCCGAGGCCACGCGGGCATTGGAGTAGATCGGGAATTGCTTCGTACACGCACCGCCGTTCACGGTGTCGGCCACGACCTGGGTCCCGTCTGCCGAGAGTTGGCCGTCCCAGACGTGCGGGCCCGCCGCGATGACGCTGCCGTTGCTGTCATAGCACTGGTCCTGAACGCTGTCGGGGCGCTTGCCGGTCAGCAACCACTGCGTCTCGGCCTGTAGCGCCTGTTGCACGATGGGCGCTTCCTTGGCGTCAGCGTCGCCTGCGGCCGTCATCCAGATCACCTGGTTGTCAGCATTGCCCCTGGCTTCGATCAGGCGCTGGCGTGCGGCGAAGGGCTCGCGCGACGCATGCATGTTCAGGTCGGCCTCCAGGTAGCGCTGAATGTGGATGAACGGAATGTCGACCTTGCCGCGGAAGACCAGACCCGCCTTGTACGCGTTCTGGATCGCCGCCAGGCTGGCCGCATTGGCGATCGTGCGGGGAGCGATGGCACTCGGTTGGCTGGCATGCGCCATGGCCGTGGCGTTGCGCGAGCTCCAGGGGTCCCAATCGCTCGTGTTGCTGCCGTCGCCAAGGTACGGGAAGCCCTCTGGCAGGAAGTCTTGCGCAGGCTTCCAGCCGCCGACGTGGGCATTCAGCGACAGGAATTCGTCGACCGTGATCTTGCCGGCCTTGAGCGCAGCTAGACCGTATTGCACGCCTTCGTTGTCATAGGTGACCGGCGTGGTGCTCGACGGCTTCGCGGAAGGGTCGCCGGTCAAGACCGAGACGACGTCATTGAAGTAGCCCCAGAAAGTCGACGCGATGCCCTTGGGTCCCAGCACCTTGACGCTGCCGTCGGCGTAGCTGACCTGGCTCCAGTACGGGTCCACGAACATCGGAATCGCACCGCGCCACTCCTCCATGCAGACGTCCGAGCCTTTGACGGCGGTTGTCGTGCCCGGCAGGATCGCTGACGTTGGCTTGGCAAAGCCGTCAATGGCGTGCATGCCGGTCACCCACGCACGGTTTTCCCAGGACGTCCATTTCGGGTTGACGGCGCCGGTTCCGTTGACCTGCGCATCGACCTTGTCGAAGTAGTAGTGCAGCAGTTCGCAGTCTCCGACGGGCGCAAACTGCGTGATCATGTCCGGGAAGTTCTGCATCGGGATCGCCGCGTCCAGCAGCCCAGGGTAATTCTGGGCGTAGATCGTCTGCTGGACGGCACCACCCGACGAGCCGACCGCGAACGTGAAGCGTGGCTTGCCGTAAGCAGCCGTGAATTGCTGCTTGATCATGGACGCGGTCTGGCCCGTGAGCATCAGGTTGTACGTGGTGGAGGTGGCCATGCCGGACGACAGCGCGACCGCGTAGCCCTGCTGCAACAGATAGGGCAACTGTTCTTGCTGGGCTGGATTCACCAGACCTCGTGTGGCGTTGCCGATGTGGGCTTGCGTATGGCCCACGCCCGTTCCGCCGATAAATTGGAAGACCAGATCCTTGTTCCACACTGATCTGTCGATGGCGCCTAGATCTTTGGGGTCCGGATTAGGAGCCAGCATCGCGATGCCGTACAGGAAGCGATTGATTGATCCGCGTTCATAGCGGACGATGAACTTCACGTCCTTGCCATTGACGTTGATTGTCGCGATGTCGTTCGGTGGATTGGCAGGGTCGTAAGGCGTGAAGTTCGAGTTGTCATTCGGAGCGCCAGCCTTCCGATAGAAGTAATCGACCCTCATGGCCATGCCGCAGTCAGCGCTATAGCCGACGAGCTTGCCATTGGTGTCGGTCACTGGCAGCCCGACGCCGTTCTGGTTGTCGACAACAGGTTGTCCCAACCCGATTTGCTGCGTGACGCACGCAAAAGGCTGCTGGCGGGGGTTGTCCGCAGCGATGGGACCGACCTTCCCCATTTGCACAGGATAGTCCGAGGGGGCGCCGGGAATAGGCGCGCTCGGGGCAGGGGCGGGAGCACTGGAGACAGGAGCACTGGGGGCGGGAGCGCTTGGACTCGGGGCAGCGGCGCTCGGCACGCTCGGAAAACTTCCAGAGCCCCCTCCTCCTCCGCAGCCATAAAGCAGCGTTGCCGCAGCCGCGGCAAAAGTAATGGTCATCCGTTTGGACACGCTTGTTTCCTTCGTTGTTGGAGCACTCGGAATGAGTTTGTCTCGATTAACTTACAACTATGTAAGTTACATGACTGTAATTTGATGGAGCACTTGGCGGATCGGGGAAATCCCTACGGATGGAGCGCCGCAGGCCGGCCAATTCACCGCAGGCGCAAGGCCGGGGGGTCATGCTCCGGGCTATCGTTTGCGGAAAGCACGAGCAGTTGATCTCTGATTGCTCGCGCGAGTTAGCGCCGTTGTGGCCTTGTGCGAAACCACGGCCCCGATCACAGGTGCGCCGCGCCACAGTCCCATGGCCCGGCACGCAGCGCCAGCCCCAAGGGCTGGGGTGAGTTCCCGCACGGCAGCCATCACGTCCTCTCGCCGTTGTCGTCGAGCGTGTAGCCCCACATGCGGCGCCGCCGGCAGAGGCTGCAGCGGTTCCGCCAGTCCAGCCTGTTGGCGGGGAGTTGCGCGAGCAGCAGAAGCGCGTGCTGGGCGCCATGCGATCACTGCAAAACCGGGTCACCGTGCTGAACTTCATGGAACGAGAGTTCGGGACACGCATGGTGATCGAACTGAAGTCGGCACAGCTGTATCGATTGGAACGTTACGTTGCAACGGTCAAGGAGAGAGTCAGATGAATCTCGCACGTTGGACCGGCACTTGCGCTATCGCCACATCGATGGCGTGCGTGGAGAGCGATTCAAACGGTGGGGTGGGCGGCCGCTAACTTGCGAGTTCCCATCGCGATTGGCTAACCTGTGGTCGCGTTCGCTGGCTGGAGAATGACGCCTGGCGTGCCTTTGGAGCTTGGCCATGCAGATCGAAATCAGTCTTGCCATTTCCGCCGGCGCTGCCGAGTCGGACGCGTTGCAGCTGCTGACGCTGGAGGTCGATGCGCAGCCGAGCATCGAAACTCTGGGGCTGGGCTTGGCCGATGCCAAGGCGCTGCTCGCGCGGATGCAGTCTCAGATCGTCACGCGTCAGGTCGAGCTGATATCGACCAGCCAGCGCCGATGCGATGGCTGTGGCCTGAATCGCGCCATCAAGGACTACCACGACGTTCACTACCGCAGCCTGTTTGGCAATGTTGTCGTGAAGGTGCCGCGTTGGCGGCGATGCGAATGTCGTTGCAGCACCGCCCCAAGCGAACGGCGGGCCCGGCGTTGGATCTCGGCGGAGTTGGAGTACGTCCAAAGCCGCTTGGCCGCCACGATTCCGTATGCCAAGTCCTCGGAGTTGCTGGAGCTGTTGTTGCCGGTGGCCGGAGCCAACGCACCGAGTACGGTGCGACGGCACACCCTGGACGTTGGCAGGCGACTGGACGCGCAGGGCATCGAGGTCCAGCCAGAGGCGGCCGACATGGGCAGCGGATCGAACGTCACCACCGTCGGTCTGGACGGCGGCTACCTGCGGCTTTGCCATCCCGATGAGGAGAAATCGTTCGAGGTCGTCGCTGGCCGCGCCATGCGCGCCGGCGTCGGTCAGCGCAGTGTGGCGTTCGTTCGAACGGTTGATCCACACTCGCACGCGCGGGTGCGAGGTGTCCTGGCTGCTTTCGGCGGGCAAGACTTGCCGATGGAGGTCTTCACCGACGGCGACATCCAGCTTCGCCAATGGCAGCTGTCGACGCTGCCTCGTGCGAGGCATATCCTGGACTGGCATTGTCACGTTGCCGATGGCGTAAGCTTTGATCGATGCAAAAGAAGAAGTCGCTGTATCACGGTCACCGTTTCCCTGCGGTGGTGATCAGCCAGGCGGTGCGCTGGTATTTTCGATTTCAACTCAGCCTGCGCGACATCGAGGAACTTCTGTTCGAGCGCGGTGTGGTCGTCAGCTACGAGACGATCCGGCGCTGGTGCGACAAGCTCGGCGCGAGCTTTGCACATGGCGCCAAGGGCGCACGCCGCAAGCCGGGATCGACCTGGCATCTGGACGAGATGTTCGTGTCGCTGCGCGGAGAACCCTACCTGCTATGGCGCGCGGTCGATCAGCATGGCGCTGAACTCGACGTCCTGGTGCAAAAACGCCGTGACAAGGTCGCTGCCAAGCGCTTCTTCAAGCGCGTGCTGGCCGCCTGCCCGGAGGCGCCACGCAAGATCGTCACCGACCAACTGCGAAGTTATCCGGCTGCCAAGGCCGAGATCCCTGAGCTTGCGACCGTGCGGCACGTGTTCGTGAAGGCCTGTGCGCGCGTGAACAACAGCGCCGAGAACAGCCATCAACCCACCCGTGAGCGCGAGCGGCGCGTACGGGGCTTTCACCAGCCCGAGCGCACGCAGGCTTTCCTCTCGAGCTTCGGTCCGATCCGCCAGCGCTTCGCTCTCAAGCGCCATTTGCTGCGCGCCTCGCTCTACCGCAAACAACTGGCCTCACGCTTTGATGCATGGCGCCTTTTCACCGGCAGCGCCCAAGATCCGTCTGCCGCCTTCTGAGCCTTTGCTCCCCTGCCAGTTTTGTGACCTGGCATCGCTAACGTGACAATGCCTGCGTTGGTCCTAGTCGCCGTCCAGACCGGATTGCGTTTGTCCGAGCTGACGGGGCTCAAGCGGCACGACGTTGTGCTCGGGACGGGGTCGCACGTACGGGTCGTCGGCAAGGGTCGCAAGGAACGTTGCACTCCTTTGAGCAAGCAGACATGCGCCGTCCTGAAGGCCTGGTTACAAGAATTGCCCGGAGCCGACACGCAGCCGCTCTTTCCCAATGCCAGCGGTGGACGCCTGAGTTCGCATGGGGTGCAGTACATCCTGACCAAGCACGCTGCCTCCGCAAGCAAGCAGTGCTCCTCGCTGCTGGGTAAGCGAGTGACYCCGCACGTTCTGCGGCACACGACCGCGATGGACCTGCTGCAGGCGGGCGTCGAGCAATCCGTCATCGCGTTGTGGCTCGGCCACGAATCGATCGAGACGACGCAAATCTATTTGGACGCGAACCTCGCGCTGAAAGAAGAGATCCTCGCGAAGACCACGCCGCCTAGCGGCAGCGTCGGCCGATACAGGCCCGATGACAAACTCCTGGCATTCCTCAAGAATCTCTAGGGCGGCCAGGACTATGTCCGGTGGACTTGGGCGACCTCCTTGTGCGGTGGCCCCGCCGGCCGAAAACTGGCGATAGTCGGGTGCGGGATACAGTGCCGCAGCCAGTGCGTGCTGGCCTTTTTCAGCTGCCGCGCGTCAGCGCCCTCAAGGCTATCGGCGGCCTGTGTCAGGAACGCCCTGATGGCCTGATAGAGCCCCGAGGCCGACCAGGATGCCGGCCGCCCGAACCCGGTGTCGAAGCGCGCCATCACATGGATGCCCCGATTGCTCGGCGCGCTCACCTGACGCTCGAAACCGAATCGAGCCAGCTCTTCACCAAGCTCGTCGACCAACTCGCCCGGGACCGGCACCTGCCGGCGGCGCCCACCCTTGCCGACCACCGACAACATCCAGTCGGTCGCCACCGTCCCATCGGCCGTCTTGTATTCGACTTGCTCCAGGTCCTCGCACTTCACGGTCGTGATCTCGGCCAGGCGCAGCCCGGTTGCGTAGAGCCAGCGCATGCCGCGCCGAAGCCGCCGCCCGGCTTCCGTGTCGACATGGTCCTTCAACAGCGCATCGACGTGGTTCCACTGGGCGAAGGTCAGGGTCCGGCTCGAGCCCAGCGGCCTCTGCGGATTCGACGGCAGTATCACCGCCGCGAAAGGATTCCCCGTCACATAGCTCTGGCTTATCAGGAAAGCAAACAGGCTTCTCAGGATGGTCAGCGAATGCCGCAGCGCGACCGGTGCCAGCGGTCCTTCGAGCGGTCGCCACAGGGGCGACCAGCGCTGGTGATGGCGTGGCCCGCACCAGGTCGACGGCGGATCGGCGAGATAGGATTTGTAATCAGCCACATCCTCGACCGCCAACGACGACAACGCCTTCTTCCGCTCCAGTATCGCCCACAGCAGCAGCCGCTCCGCCTCCTTGCGATACGCCCGCTGCGTCGACGAGAGTTCGCCATTGACACCTCCCGGTTGCTTCGAAGCCAGCCAGGCGCCGATCGCCTCGTGGTCGTTGCGGGCCAAGATGAGACATTTCTCGATCGGCGCACGAAAGCGCCCCGCACGGCCATCCAGGTCGGCCGGGAGCAGGAATTTCTCGAAAGGGCGGATGGCCGTGGCCGCTGGCACCACCTCGGCCAGGGAGGACAGCGACAGTTGCGCGCGCGGCTGGTCCACGTGCCGCCCGACCCGCAGCCCCAGCACGGCCTCGTTCGCATGCAGCCACTCGAGGATTCGTGAGCCCTTGAGCGCTCCCACGCCCGGCACCTGCACCCACCAGCGTGCGCCGATGCCATTGATGCGTTCGACGAGCGCCGCGAGTGTCGGGACGCCGGCGCGCTCGAGGCGGCTGGCCAGCGAAGGATTCAGCCACGCCCCCACGCGGTCGCCCGGGCGCGGATCCTGCGCCACGAGGCCTTGCAACCAGCGCAGCGCTTCGAGCTGCCGCTCGATGACGCGGGACCGGCGCGTGGGCTGGGCCGAAGCGCCCTGCCCGCCCCTGCCCTGCCCTCCACTTCCTCCCCTCGCACTGGGCGGATAGGCCTCTTCGTAGGCTTCCAGCTGCTCGGCTTCCGAAAAATCCTCCATGCCCTGCGCTTGGGCGAACTCGACCAGCGTCGGTTGCTTGGGCGCCGACTTGATCCGATCCGGGTCCAGCAGGATCAGCCGGGCGGTGCCCGGCTTGTTCTCACGCCTGGCCGCGGCCGCGAACTCGTCGCGGATCCAGGCGATCGTCTTTCGGACCGTCCGCAGATCCGTGTGCTCGCCTTCGAGCCGCAGGTACCGGTCCCAGCTCGCGCGCTCATCGAGGCCTTGGGCCAGGGCCCTCATGAAGGCGAAATGCCCGCTGTGCAGCTTGCGCGGAAGTGCCTTTTTCCTCATGTCGGCCACGGCGGGTCGCGGTCCTTGCCGGCAGGGGATCCCCAGAATTTCCACCAGGGCCGCGGTGTTGCCACCGGCTGCGACGGCAGTTGCGCCAGCTGGCTCGCCCGCATCCGTCGGCGCCGCTCGACTTCGAGGGCATGGGCGACCCCGTTGGCCTCGCGGTCGCCGCGAAGCGCCAGAGTGCGCCAGGACACAGCCAGGCGCTCGAGCTCCTCATCATCGAGGTGGCCGAGTTGCTGTGGGGTCGGTACGGCGGCCATGGCTGTGACGGTAAACCGATTAGAAGCTGGACGTTTGGGCGGGTGCATCAAACCGGACGGGTCGTTGGACTCGCGCGGCCCTCCCCCGGAGGGGGCGGTGTGCGAGCGTGACCTGAACCTTCATAATGCTGGACATTATTATCATCAATGTCATTTTGCGGTGTCACCGGCGGCACTTTTCGAGAAGGTCTTTTCAAGTCATTGAATTTGTTGGAGTTTTCCGCATCCCGGTTATTGGGGGAGGAAGCGCTCCTGCACGCGGATGGTTGTCAGTTTGGCAAATCCGTGAATCTCCATAGCCCCGCACCTATCCCAACGGTTCTCACATTGGCGCGGCATGGGGCTCAAGCGTCGAGTCGGCGCAGGCGTTCCAATGCCTCCCCGATCGCCGCACCCAAAGCGCTCGTGGATGCGGTCGCGGCGAGTCCGGCCGCCAATGTGACGGTCACATCGCCCGCCGCCGACCTGCTCAAGACCCCAGCCTTCGCCCCCGCGACCTCCACCTCAATCCTTCTGAGCTTCTGAAAGTTAGCATTCACATCCAGTAGACGCGCAAGTACCGTTGCTGCCGGTAGGTTCTGGCCGCGCAGCTTTTCCACTCTCTTGAGGACACCCTTTCGATCCTTGTCCATGGCGGCGTTGATCTGCTCCGCGTGGCGGAAGCTGATCTCCAGTGGGCTTCTGAACACGTCGACGACGGCTGGCGGGAGTTGGGCCACGATCAGCGCCTTGCGAACCCAGGTATGGCTCACGCCGAGATTTTCGGCGAGCTGGCGCTGCGTCGGAAAGAGCTGCGCCTCGAGGGCCCGCTGGTACATGACCCCCTGCTCGTACGGCGACAGGTCGGCCCGTTCGCGGTTTTCCCGATCCATGGCCGCAAACAGGTCACGATCACTCAGTTCCTCCGTCCAGATCGACGCCAGTACGGGGATACCGAGCTCCAAGGTTGCCTGGTGGCGACGGTGCCCAAAGACCAGTTCGTACTGCCCCGCCTCGTCCGTGAGAGGGCGCACCAGGATCGGCTGCACATTCCCTCCGGCATGCTCGATGTCGGCCTTCAGGCCCGCGAACTCGCTCGTGTTAAACGAGGATGCATGGCGATTGGCCCAGCTGCTCGGGCGAATCGTTCGTGGGTCCAGCTTGCGGGTCGGAAGCGCCCCTTCATATTGGCGAAGCTTGTCGCGCAGCGCAGCCATCTCCCCTTCCACTTGCTGGATCTGCCCACGGAACGCCATCATCTGGCCGGGACCGGTTCGGGGCGCCATGGGACCCGTGACAGCCGGTGGAAACCTGGTTTCCACGGCTACGGCAGCGAGTGGCTGGGTCTCCATCGCGGCCGCTGGCGGTACCGGGCCCGCATGATCCAGCTCGGCTGGCGGAAGCGACAATCCTGCGGTCAGCGCCTCAAGCCGCTTTCGGGTACTAGCCATGATGGGTATCTCCTGGAACGAAGAGACTTGATCGGGGATGCGCCCTGGCGGGCGTGCACCGCGGCCGAAGGCACGACTCTTCCCTCAAAGTCGGGCAATTACTTGTCCGCCGCAGATGAAAAGCCCGTTCGCGTGGAAACCAGGTTTCCACACTTTTCGTTCCGTTCTTATCTGTCGTGGAAACCTGGTTTCCACGGTGCGCTTTCTGTCCAGTGCGCACCGCACGCCTGCACAAGTCCGGGAAGGGGAGATCGTCGCTCGGCGCAGTGCGCAGCAGCGCTCTCCCCCTTCCCTCCTCCGCCAGATCGCGATCGCCGCGCAACCTGGAAACCAGGTTTCCACTCGGGATGCCGTAGATTGACTTCATTTCTGCGTCCTCCCCTGGGCGGCCCAGGCGCCCACGACCGACTGCTCGACTAGTTCGACGAACGAGTCATAGGCATCGACAGCGCGCTTGTAGGTCTTGGCCGCCCCCTCATACTTCTGCACGTCGTATACGGTCGCGAACTCTGCCGCCTTGTTGCTGGTGACGCTGGTCTTCGGGATCTCGACCGGCAGCGTGTACTCCCCATAAGTCGCCTGGATCCACTGGCGTACCGCCGGCATGGCAGGATCGGCCGCGTCGACCCGACTCAGAAGGACATGCAGAAAGTCGAAGGCCTTGCCTTCACGATCCTGGCTCTGGCCGTCCAGGTTGCCGCCTAGATCCGCCAATAGCGACCAGAACTGCGCCGACGAGGCGAAGTCCAAGCCGGACGGTGGCACCGGCACGACGATGCCGTTCGCCGCCCACAGTGCATTGATAGTGACGTACGAGAGAGAAGGGGGCGTATCGATCACGATCACGTCATAGAGGTCCCGCACACCCTCGAGGCCTTCGTTCAGCACGTCCCAGAACTTGGCGCCTGGCTGCTGCATCTGACGCGCGGGGAGGGCGAACTCGGCCGAGAACAGAAAGGGTGCCGCCGCAACGAGGTCGATGCCATCCCAATAGGTCGAACGGATCGCATAACGGATGTCGTTCTCGGTTCCGTCGCAAAGCGGCCCGATCGTCATGTCCTCGGTCACCTCGGCCTCGGGCAAGAGTCCATGCAGGGTGGTGAGCGACCCCTGCGGATCGGTGTCGATGGCCAGCACCCGGTGGCCCCGAAGACTCAGCCCCTGCGCCAAGATCATGGCGGTCGTAGTCTTGGCGACCCCGCCCTTGAAATTGCCCACGGCAATGGTCACCGCTTTGCGTCCGGCGGGCCGCATCTTTTCGCCGCGGTAGGTGCGCGTCCAGCGCCGCAACTCGTCCAGGCTGAATGTGCGCTTGCCTCCCGAAGGTGTGAGACGGCCCGACGGCAGATCCTCCTTGGTGATCCGGTAGGCAACATGCGCCTTGTCGACCCCGCACAGCGCCGCCAGTTGCGCAGTGGAATAGGTTGGGGCGATCTTCCTGGCCTCGGGCGCCAGGAGCAGGCCGCGGATTTGCTCGACCATCGAGCCGGCCCGGGTTGCCAAGGCGGCAATCTTCGCCATATTGATGACCTGGCGCGGCGCTGCCTGGATGTCGGTGGAAACCTGGTTTCCACCGACCGGCGGGACGGTAACTGACATATAGGAAGGCCTTATTCAACGGAATTTGGCCATTCTATGGGAATCCGTCCAATGGACAATATCTGATGATATCGGCGCGAGAGGCACTGCTCCTATTGTGAGGACGGTTGGGCAACTGCCGTTCTCAGCGACAAGACAAGGGGCAGACCGCGCTCTCCGCAGGGCAAATCAGGGCCCCATCTGCCGCGCATGGACCCAATTCCGTGCTCCTGCGGGCCGCAGAGCGTCCCGGGAAGGGGTGTTCCCCATATCCACTCACATCAAACCCCAGCGTCACTCACAAGCAACGCGCCCAGACCCTATCCGCGCTCACGTCAAATCCCATCGGATCTCACACACAATCCCAATCGGACTCACAGAACGCGCGCCAAGTCCTTGTCCCACTTGCGGAAACGCCGCTCCCAACTCTTCAATATCCCAAGTGTTTAACTCTAAAGATACAAGGAACAAACGTTGGCTTACTGTGAATTGACCGGATCACAATACCTGGGCATCATGTGAACCCTTCCAACGATCGCTCTCCCAATGGCCGAGGATGACTCTTCACGCAGCGCACCTCGTCAGCCTCCAACAGCCGAAGAGCAGAGCGTCGCCAAAGCCAACGAGGCCATCGCCATCCGGCCGAAGCGCGGACGCCTGACCCTGCTGTCGCGACGCATTTACAACGCACTTCTCTATCACTCCCAGCGCCAGGGCGTCGACGAACCGGTCTACCGGCTGGCCCTGAGTGAACTCATCGGCGACGCCCGCTTCAACTCAAACAACACTGAACTGTTGAAGTCGCACCTGCGCGACATGCAAGCCACCACCATCGAATGGTCGACAAGCAGCAGCTCGCTCAAACGCTGGGTCTCCTCGCAATTGCTCGGCACCGTGACCATCGAGGAGCAGGGGAGGGGGCGTCCTTGCATGGTGACGTGGCGCTATCCGGAGGAAATCAAGGAGCGGCTGGTCAAGCCGCACCAGTACACCCGCGTCCTACTCGAAATGAGCAGCCAGATGCGCAGCTACTCGGCCGCGGTGCTCTACGAGATCGGCGCGCGCTACCTGACGTCGCCGGGACGGCTTTCGATGCGCGAGGACGTGATGTGGTGGGCGGCCGTTCTCACCGGCCGCAGCGACATCAAGGAGGTCGACTATCGCTTCCTCAAGCGCGACGTGATCACCAAGGCCATTGCCGAGATCGATGCGCTGTGCGAGGAATTCGGCCTGGAACTGATCGAGCACAAGCGGGGCCGCAAGATCGAGGAAATCCAGTTCCGCGTGGTGCCCAAGGTCCAGCAACGCCTCGGCGATATCGATGCGCCAAACCGAAACGTGTTTGACCTGGAGCTTGTGGCCCGCCTGGTCGGGCTCAGCATCAAGCAGGACGAGGCGCAAGATCTCTACGCGACCACGGACGAGGGACAGATCCGAGCCACCCTCGACCATGTCGACGCGCGCATGCGCAACGCGTCGATGCCCACCCTTAAATCGCCGGCGGCCTACTTCAAGGACGCGCTGAAGAAGGGCTACGCCGGTCTCACTGCTGTCGAACCCGCATCTTCCTCGGTGGCAGGCGCGGCGCTCGTCGCCCCCGCGCCGGCATTGTCTGAGGCCGATCGGCTGCGCCGTATCCGCGAACTGTGGGAGAACGACCGGACAGGAAAGGCGCGCGCAATGTTCGCCGAGATGCTCGAGCCCACGCAGGCGGACCTGCGTTCCCGCTTCGAAACCGAGCGACTCGAGCAGGTAGCCGCGCCAATCGCCCGAGCCTGGCGGCGCGACGGACCGGACAGCCGCATCGCCGCTACGACTTTCTTCAAGTGGCTCGCGCAGGAAACCTGGCCCGAGGAGCCCAGCGATCGCGTGCTGCTCGATTTCGCGCTGCAACGTGGGGTGCAGGGGATCTAGCGCATGCAAGCGCCGGTCTCTCTCAGAGTGAGAGCCTGGGGTGGACGCACAACTTGAGAGGCCGGCTCCTGGGCTACTACGCGGAAGGGGAGATCGGTCCGGACGGCGACCGGAGGAGGGCGATTTGCTGGACATCGCCGCGCAAATTGCACAAGTCACCAACGGGCTTGCCAACCTTGGGCGCACACGCTCGATCCGTCCAGCCATCGACAACCTTACGTTCGCTGCCAGTGTCACCGCGACCCTTTCCAATATGGCCAAAGATCGTCACAAGAACCTCGAACTTCCCCTTTCCGGGAAAGCGAAGGCCGCATCTGCGCCCGCCCGCCGTAAAGCCATGACCGCCCGTGCGCGGACATCCCGAAGGGAGCTCTTGCTGTTCGACTACCAGACCTGGCTCACCCTGACAGCGGGTGTCGCCCAAGCAGCGGCGACCGCCGAAGCAAGCGGGGCTGGCCGCAGGTAGTTCAGGGCAACGAGGAAATGGCACGCGACCACCGCCCATCGGACTGTCGATGACGCGCAGGGCGTGTGCTCACCCCTCATCTGTGTATCGACCGCCGCAAGGTAGAAGTTGAGTTGCACCATGGGTCCATGGCCGGTGAGGTTCCCGTGAGGGCGGAAGGTCACGCCGAACCAGATGGCTAATGGCCGTGCCCGCGAGTGGAACCATCTCGCCAGGCTCTCGGTGTCGCGGGATGTGGTCAGGCTTTTGTCGCACCTGGGAGCGCGGTGCGGATGACATCTTGCAACTGCCGAGGGGAGGGGAGCTTGCCCTTCATAGCCGGTGGCAGCTTGCCCTGGAGCTGATACTCGGCCACCCCGATCGGGTTTGTCTTGCTCTTGAGCGCGAATTCGACCTCGAGGTTGTCCTTCTCGGCACACAGGATGATGCCGATCGATGGTGCGTCGTCGGCCGCCCGCTCCTTCTCGTTGAGCAGGTTCAAGTAGAAATCCATCTTGCCGGCGTACTCGGGTTCGAACTTGCCGATCTTCAGCTCGATGGCCACCAGCGATTTCAGGAAGCGGTGATAGAAGAGCAGGTCGATGAAGTATTCGTTGCGCCCCAGGGTGAGCCTGTGCTGGCGTCCGATGAAGCAGAAGCCATAGCCGAGTTCAAGGATGAAGTCGCGCAGCTTGTCGATGAGCTGGTTCTCGAGCTCGCGCTCCTTCACTGCCTGGCGGATGCCGAGGAACTCGAGGTTGTAGCTGCTCTTGAGCGCCTCCTCGGCCTGTTCGGCCAGGTGGTCGGGCAGCGCGAGCGGAAAGTTGTGGCTCTTGCCCTCGGCCAGCGAGCGGTCGTACGCGCGGGCCTTGATTTGGTTGAGCAGCACATTGCGGCTCCAGCCGAACGCCGCGACGGCCTTCAGGTAGAAGATGCGCTCGGCCGGGTCGGACACCTTGCCGAGCAGCACTAGGTGATGGCCCCAAGGAACTTCTGCGACAAGCTGTCGCAGAAGTTCGACCTTCGCTGCGCCACCCGCAGCCACTGAGGACCGGCGCGGCCGACCGACTGAGCTTCGGGGACTTTCTGCGGCAAGCTGTCGCAGAACCGGCGCGCTCGAGTACTCCTCGTAGAGTCGACGCATGTCCCAGACGTTGCGCGCCGAGAAGCCTTGGGTGCCGGGGAACGAGGCGCGAAGGTCACGCGCGATCTGTTCGACCACGGACTGGCCCCAACCCAGCGCCTGCTGTTTCTCGACGATGGCCTTGCCGATGTCCCAGTAGAGCGCGATCAGCTCGCGGTTCACCGCGCGCGCGACCGACAGGCGCGCCGCGGCGACGCGCTCCTTCAAGGTTCTAATGAAATTTGCGTAGTCGTCGGCGAGGTCAGGGCTGCGGGTCATTGCCCCCACTGTAGACCAGCGTGAGTGCTGAGTTCGCGTCAACGCGATGCCTCTGCTTATTCCAGCCAAATCGAGTCCAAGATGGCGATGGATTTCGACATGACCACAAGCGCGGGCCGAGCGGCTGATCCTCACGATGTACGCCGGCAGGGCGCATCAAGCGCAAGGATCTCGAGGCGGGTGAGAACTTCGCCGAATACGTTCCCTACTGGTTGAAGGCGCCGCCCAGCCGTGACGAAGGCTGCGATCCGCCTGCAGCGACGCAGGGGCAGGGCGCCTCGGCAACGACTTCCGTTGAACTTGCCGGTGCCTAGTAGGTCATCTCGATGGCCATGCCCTGGGCCCACCGGCTCTCCCAATGGGCGAGGTAGGTTGCCGCCACCTTCGGATTGCTCCACACCACCAGCACGTTTTCAGAATTGGACTTCGCTGCCGCCTGGCTGTAGTTGAAGGAGCCCGTCTGCGTGTGCTTGCCGTCCACCACAATGTACTTGTCGTGGTGGATCGCATAGGTCGAGATCACCTTGGTCGGAATGTTGGCGCCGACGAGCAGGTTCATCGCCGCGATGTTCGCCTTGCCGCGGTTGCCCTTGTCGTCGATGAGCACGCGCACATCGACGCCATGTCGCTTCGCATCGGTCAGGGCGCGGACGACTGAAGGCGAAGTGAAGGAATAGCCGGCCAGCCGTATCGAGCTGCGGGCACTGCCGATGACCTTGAGCACGAGCGCTTCGGAGCCCGCATCGGGCGAAAAGGCCACTTCGATCTGCGAGTCGAAAGGCGGGGCGCTGGGGGAACTGGCACAGCCAGCGAGGAGGGCGAAGGCAATGCCCAGCAGGGCAGGGCGCGAGGCAGGAAGGAAAAAGGATCGCATGCGGTGTTCAGGTTGGGGCGGCGACTGTAGCAACTTTGTACGCGCTGTCTGGCGCGCCGCAGCCGCGCCTGTTCGGCGAAGCTGCCAGCCGATCTTGCATGCATTCCATGGTGCGCCACGACAGCTCAGCTACGATGCTTGCGGCGTTCGTGGCCCCACCTGTGGTCGCGCTCTTCTGGAACGTTCGGTTGGCTCTGGCTGCACGGGGAAGTTGCCTACGTGATCCGCTCATTGGTCATGCGCGTGCAACCGGCAAGTCGGCGCAAGTGATGGTGTGGTTGGGCGTCTCCAGGGACTGGCGCATGACCATCCTGTGCTTCGCGCTGGTGATCCTCGCGCTTGCCCACGGAATCGCGCCGCGCCCATGCTGCTGGTTGATGGCGTCGACCGCGCGCATCTCATAGCGAGGATCCTTGCCGGGCTGGTCCACCGCGAGTTCGCCCTGCATAACGGCGGCGTCCTGGAGCCCGACGCCCGCCTTGGCGTCGTTGTAGCCAGGCTTGAAGATGGCGTAAAGGCCGCGAATTGCTGACGCCGCCGCAAACAAGCGGGTGCCTGCCCGTCGGCCTGCGCAATGGCACGGCCCGATACTTTCCGAACATCTTACGAACGTAGCAGGGAAGGCGCGAATGATGCAGACTGCAGGCATGCATAGCAGCGATGTCGTTACTGAAAAGAGCAATCGCGAGTCCGCCGAAACTTCGGACGGCGCCGCGAAGCTGAGCGACGCGGGAACCCTCGCTGCCTTCGAGCGCAGGATCAGACTCAAGGAATCCGCAGCACGACAACGCTTCAGACAAAACGTCGTCTTGGCAATCATCATCGCGCTGGCCGCGCTGACACTCGTCGTGATCGTGCAGGTCGGCCACGCGCCCTGACGCACCACCAGGGGCAGGGCTTGGGCGCTGGCCGCCATTCAGTGCCAACGTCACTGCGACCCYTTTCAGTATGGCCAAAGATCGACACAAGAACCTCGAACTTGCCCTTCCCGGGAACGCAAAGGCCGCGCCAGCGCCCGCCCGCCGCAGAAGCAAGCAGGGCCGGCCGCAGGTAGTTCACCCGGGTCGTGGTCTCCGGCGCGGTCGTCAGCGACTCTTCATGTACGCCGCGTACAGCGAGGGCTGGAGGTCGCGAAGCAACTTGCGTCGCTCGATGATGTCGGCGTGGCGGCCCTGCCGCTCCAGGCCGAGCAATTCCACCAGCAGACGCATCGCCTGCTCTTGCACGCTGTGCAGCGAGGCCTGGGCGAGCGCCAGGTGCTCACGAAGACCGGGGCGCTCGATGAGCACCCAGGCAGCAAACCAACTCAGATCTGCAATCTCGCCGTCGGCCGGGGAGGTCGCGTCGAACTTCGCCTCGAAGCTGCGAATCAATTGCGGCAGGAGCGGGTCGGGCGAGCGTTGCGCGACGTTCTCCAGCAGCGTTGGCGACAGCCATCCCAGTTCCGCGAGCAGTGGCCAGGTCGCCTGCAGACCGAGCAGGTGCAAACGGGCCTCGGCCATCCAGGCCAGCGGCACCGGCTTGCGTCGCCACGATTCGATGGTGGCGACCGCCTGCGCGGCGGCCTCCCAGTTGCCTGCACGCAGCCAGATTGGCGCCGCATGGTCCTGCGGATGCCGGGCATCGAAGGCCAGTGACCCGGCGCGGCGTGCGATGTCCTGCCAGCTCGCAGCGAGCCAGCCGGCGGCAGCCCGGTTGCCGAAGGTGCGCTGCGCAGCGTGACGAATCGACTCCTCCAGCATCTGTCGCGCCTCGCGCAAGGATGCGTGGTCGCGAAACGCATCATCGCGGCCGAATTCGGCGGCCTCGATGTAGCCGGTGAGAACACGCGACGGCAAGGAGTCGTCGGCCGGATATTCCTGGGAAAGGTGATTGCAAGCCTGCCGAGCGGCCGACGCGTCGCGCCGCTCGAGCGCATGCGCAGCGTCGTTCCTCAGCATCACCTCGCGGCCGTGTTCGAAGATATCGAGTTGCATTGCTTCACTTGAGCATCATGGTATCAAGGCAGCGCGCCCATGAGAACTTCAACAGCCCTCGTCGTCTCCCAGTTCGACGGCCAGGGGATCATGTATTGCGCCCGGGCGCCCGCGAAACAAGCGTGCCCGGCTCCATGGCAAGTTCGTTTGCGATGAGGCATTTGGCGTCCTTCAGGGACACTCGGTGCTGAACAGCTCGAGCTCGATGTGTCGAGGCTTGGCAGGGTGTCGGCGTGCGCCTCGGGAGGCCGCTATGCCCATCGCACTGTCGGTGTGCGGCAGGCCTCTGGACCGGAGAAGAGCTAAAATGAAACCGCAATCCCTTCGCAGTGTCATTCGGTTGGCTCTCGCTCAGGGCAAATAGACCACCTCCGGGTGGCCTTTTCACATCTGGCGACTGCATTGAGAACCACGGTCTCCATCGACGGCTACAGCCTGTACTATTCGCGCCTGCGCGGGTCGCCCTTCAAGTGGCTGGACGTGGTTGCACTTCGTCGCGACGCCTCGCCATACAGGATCCGTCCGCGAATGTGGTGGCAGTCAAGTTCTTCACGGCGCCCATCAAGGCGACTTAAGCTCGCCACGGTGCTGACTCAGAGTCCGAGGTATCCCGCGCCCTGATGTTCAGGCACCCCGAACTCGTCGAGGTCATCCACGGCTTCCGCATCGTGGAGCCCTCATCCCATCCCCGCTATGTCCCAGGACAGCTTCCGAACAAGGCCGACTTGCACCAAATTTGGATGATCGAAGAAAAGCGGACCGACGTGAACCTGGCCCTGCACCTCAGCGCGATGCCATGCATTCGCAATGCGAGCAACTGGTGATCTGCTCGAACGACAGTGATCTCGAGCCTGCTGTGCAGATGGTCCGTGCGGACGCGCCCCGCATCGCGATCGGACTCGTGATACCACTTCGTGAAACCGCGAAGGAGAGGGCGTGTACTCCAACTAGCGCCTCACCGCGCTCACGGACTGGGTACGTCATCACATCCGGGACGAGGAGCTGGCAACTTCTCAATTGCCGATGCATGTACCTTCCAGGAAGAAACCGGTCAGCAAACCGTCGCATTGGTAGGACTGCCCACGAGGTCGCCGCGCAATCGGTACGGCTCCCGATTTTCGACGACGTGACGTCGACGGCATCATCGGGCGAAGCGGAAGCATCGAGCCGTCGCGTGCGGACGAACTGCTGATGAAGACCTTGGTGCTGCGCCTGGCCCGGAAATGACCCGCGCCGAAATGGGCCATGCACTGGGTCAACCGGCCCTCCCAGTGTGCGAGGTAAGTTGCCGCCACCTTCCGGCGAGGCCAATACCGGCATGCACCAGGCGTGGACATCAGAGCTCCTGGAGCTCTCCTCGAATGCGATCGCCGACCGTGACGCCATGGGCGCTCCTGCGCACCGCCTTGCGTGGCGCTTGGCAAAGCGCTCTGCCACCACATCATGCGCGATCGCAGGACGCAGGTCATCCAGCGCTTGCTGCACCTTGGCGCGAACACAGGCGTCATGTGCCTGCGTGTCGGCGACCAAACCGGGCAGGGGGTAGGTCTCCTTGGACTCTGTCGGTCTTCGTCACGGCAGTGCGAAGTGGCGAGGGGTAGTCGAGCAACCGGCCGAGCTGGAGCGTGCTTCGTTCGAAGACGTTGCGAGCGCCCTCAGGACTCCGAAGGAATAGAGTTGTCAGCGATCGTTGGCCTATCTGTTCGCCGTCGACCCAGCATGGGCGTATCTACTAAGACAAAGATCGCTCTGTCAGCGGAAGCTCGGAAGCTCTGGCGCTTCAGACGGGCAAGCTGTCGAGGCCGGCTCGCGCGAACCGGATCAAGATCTCCCTTGGCTCACTCAGCCCCGTCGAATACCGGGAGAGCCTTGGACTTGCAGCATAAAATCAGTCCAAGGTTTTATCCGCACCCCCGGTGGGTCAAATTTCGGCCGGCGCCAACAGTGCCTGGGTGGCAACCTCGCGGTGGCGATGGCGGACCCGCACCGGACTTTCGCGGCCATGCGCGGTCTGGCGCTCGCCGTCCACATCGCGACCAAGCCCAACCGGTCGCACTTGCTGGTCGGCAGGCAGAGCCTTCTGCTGCCGTGCCTCGGTCGCACCGAGCTCGACCTGCAGGCCGATGGCGTGCAGTCGATCACCGTCGAGGATTCGATGTCGATGGTGCACGCCTCCACCGGCCGGCTGCCGCAGCCTTCCGATCAGGTGCGCTCGGAGCCGGCCATCGTCGCCGGCATCGCCAAGGCGGTACTGGCGGGCCGGCATGGCATCGACTGGGACGCCATGGTCGCCGACTACGGCCGCATCCGCGATGCCATCGAGGCCGTGCTCCCGGGTTTTGACGACTACAACCACCGGATCAAGACACCCGGTGGCTTCCGGCTGCCGATCGGACCGGCCGAGCGCATCTGGCATACGGCCTCCGGACGGGCGCAGTTCATCGTCATGCCCGGCTTCCGGGAAGACCCGCGTGCCGCCGGTGTCGGGGTGCTCACGCTGACCACGCTGCGCAGCCACGACCAATACAACACGACGATCTACGGCTTCGACGACCGCTACCGCGGCATCTTCGGACGCCGGGACGTGGTCTTCCTCAACGCCGACGACATGGCGGCGCAGGGCATCGCGGCAGGCGCTCGCGTCGATCTCGAAGCGGTGGCTTTCGAAGGCGAAGCCACCGCGCCGGCGGCGGCGCTGCGGAACCTGACAGCGGTCGCCTACGACATTCCCAGGGGTTCCGCCGGCGCCTACTATCCCGAAGCCAACGTGCTGGTCGCGTTGTCGCACCGCGATCCGCAGAGCGGAACGCCCTCGTACAAGTCGGTGCCGGTGCGCCTGCGGCGATCGGCCCGCTCCGCAGGGTCGGAGTCATGAACGCGCTCCCGCGCCCGATCTCGCGGCATACCGTGCACGTGATGGGCGAAGACGCCTGCCAGGACACGCTGGCCGCGGAGGTGCCGGTGTCGCTGGTCTTCAACGGCATCGCCCATGCCGTGATGATGGCGACGCCGCAGGACCTCGAGGCCTTCGCCCTCGGCTTCGCGTTGAGCGAGGGCATCCTCGACGATGCCCGCGCTTGCTTCGACATCGAGGTGCAGGCGCTGTCCGCCTGCCACGCCGGGCTGCCCGACGAAGTCGATGCGACGCAGGTCGACCTGCGCATCTCGGCGCGCAGCTTCGAACGCCTCAAGGGCCGCCGCCGCAATATGGCGGGGCGGACCGGCTGTGGTGTGTGCGGGGTGGAGAGCTTCGCCGGACTCGACCTCGAGCCGCTGGCGACGCCGGACTGGATCGAACGCGTGGATGCCCGGGTGGTGCCGCGCGCCCTCGATGCGCTGCCGGCCCGTCAGCTGCTGAATGCCGAGGCGGGCGCGATCCACGCCGCGGGATGGGCCACGCTCGACGGCCGGCTGGTCGAGGTGATGGAAGACGTGGGCCGGCACAACGCGCTCGACAAGCTGATCGGCACGCTGGCCATGCGCGGGCAACTGGCCCGGCCCGGATTCGTCGTCCTGATCAGCCGCGGCAGCCAGGAGCTGGTGCGCAAGTGCGCGCGCCTGGGCATTGCCGCGCTGTGCACCGTGTCGGCGCCGACCGCGATGGGCGTGCGGATGGCGCAGCTGGCAGGCCTGCGCCTGTGGGGCCTGTGCCGCGCGCCGCGGGCGGTGCTGTACGCGGCGGGCAGCCCGCATAGCGGCCGGGCTTCGCCGAGGTCCAGCCCAGCGCGATCGACGTATCACCAGCCCTGACCTTCCGGGGGGCGCACCCTTCGATGATCGGGTGCGAGGTCGCATGAATGCGCGCCTGTTCATGCTACCGCGGCACCTTCGAGCGCAGGGACGTGGTGTTCCACTGTTTTGGGAGAAGAAAGTCGTAGCCCGCCAAATAAAGTCGTAGACAGTGAAACAAAATCGTACATCGCGCGGTTCGGCCATTCGCTGGGGGCGCGTGCTGGCTCTCGAAAATACTTGAGCGGTTGGGTCTTCAAGGCGATGCATCAGCTACGGCAATGCAGGCCTGCCGTCAGCCTGCTGAAAAACCCAAGTAGGGCCTGCAAGGACGTAGCAGCTGATCGTCATCTCGGACTTCGCGACGATCAAGTGTAGTGACGCCGCGTGTCTTGAAGTTGACCCGATTTCGCGGACACCTGATCCTTATGGAAGAAGGAGTCCGACCATCGGGTCTACGAACTCGTGAGTGCGAACCAGGCCAAGGTTCCCGTGCATACGATGTGCCGCGCTCTCAAAGTCTCCGCGAGCGGCTACTACGCGTGGCTTGATCGAGCGCCATCAGGGCGTTCGATCGACGATGCGGTGCTGCTCGAGCGAATCCGAGCGATCCACACCGAATCTGATGCCACCTACGGCATGCCACGCGTGCGCGCCGAACTGATCGACCAAGGGGTACGCGTCAGCGGCAAGCGCGTGGCTCGGCTGATGCGTGTGAACGCCATTCGAGGCGTCAGTCGGCGTCGTGGCTTCATCGTGACCACGCGACGCGACGAGCGGCAACGCCCCGCGCCCGATCTGGTCAAGCGCGAATTCATTGCCGCCGGCCCGAACGAGTTGTGGGTCGCCGACATGACCTACGTGCCTACCTGGGCAGGCTTCATCTTCCTGGCCATCGTGCTGGATGTCTGGAGCCGGCGCATCGTGGGCTGGGCCATCGGCGAACAGATGACCGCCGATCTCGTGCTCGCGGCGCTGAACATGGCGCTGCAACAGCGCAAGCCCGACGGCGTGATCCATCACAGCGATCAAGGCAGCCAGTACACCAGCATCGCCTTCGGCGAACGGTGCAAGAAGATGGGCGTGCGCCCGTCGATGGGCACCGTCGGTGATGCCTACGACAACGCGATGGCCGAGAGCTTCTTCGCCACGCTTGAATGCGAGCTGATCGACCGGCGCAGTTGGCAGACCAAGACCGAAGCTCGGCTGGCGCTGTTCACCTACATCGAGGGCTGGTACAACCCGCGCCGACGTCACAGCGCACTCGGACAGGTCTCGCCGGCAACGCTTGAAAGGAACTACAAAGCATGTTCAAGCAACCGCCTCGCCTCGAACACGACTTGACCACCGTCGGCGTCTGCGTGGCAGGCGCCACGCCGCCGGTGGACAAGTCTTCGTCGTCGCCAGTCACTTCGACTTGAAAATCAAGTCCCAACCCGTCCGCGCAACAGGGTCAAGTCCAGACCTACGCGCCCCACCCCGAATTGCGGGACCTTGGTGGGCGTTCTGGCGCAAGTAGTGCGCCCGCCCAAGCGTTTTTGACAGAAGCCGACCTTCGCCCCGCCCCTCCGACCCGACGGAACCTCTCAGACGGGCAAATAAAAACCCGCCGGAGCGGGTTAAGTGCAGCCCTTGAGGAGGGAGGAGGAGAAGAGCGGGCTGCCGAAAAGCAGTGTGTACCCCGAAACTTAGCAGGCTGCTGAAATACCTCACCGGATGGTCCCCCGAAAGTGGGCCTGAGGCGTTGTCTTCGCAGACCCACGAAACCTGCTCCGATGCGCGGCCCTGACACATTCACCGAAGGTTTGTTTACCATGAGACGGCTGGACGATTTCGTTCCAGCGAATCATCCGCTACGCCGCATCCGGGTGATGGTCAACG
>NZ_JBFUBW010000057.1:0-26581 GCF_056405555.1 Variovorax sp. P1_G12
TGAGCAGAAAGGCCGACTGCTGGGACAACGCAGCCATGGAGAGCTTCTTCAAGACGCTGAAAGTCGAGAGGGTCTACCAGGTACGCTACGACACTCGGGCGCAGGCTCGCCTGGACATCGTGGACTGGATCGAGGGCTTCTACAACCGCGTGCGTATGCACACGGCAATCGGATACCTTGCACCTGTCGAAAGGGAACTCAGCCTCTTGGCTGCGTGACTTGGTGTACGTGGAAACGAGGCAGGGTCAGATCGCCCTCGCAGTCCTGCCCGTTTTTTTGGGCTGTGGCGGTGGAAGCAGCGAACCAGCAAGCGATGTTCTCGCGCCTGAGGAATTAACAGCTTCGCCTGCGAGCCAGCCCTTCAAGCCAGTCGTTGCGTTGCCAAGCGCTGTTCAACCTTCTGTAAAAGCAAGGCCGGTCACAACGCCCAGTATTTTTCGATCAGCCTCGGAGGGATCGAAAAGCGATGAGACTGCCGTGCATCTCCAGTTGCTGACCCCGGACGGGGTACAGTCATCGTCCCTGGAGTTGCCTCCGGTGCGCGGCGTCGGTTATGCGAACGTGAAGGTCAAGATCTCGAGCGTGCGGGCCGGTGGAGAGACGCCCGTGGACAACGCTCGACCCAATTGCCCGAGCAGCGTGCAGTGCGAGTACCGAGTTGCCGGTCACGAGCGGCTTGATCTCGTTTACGTGGTGAAGTTGCCTGATGAGAACGTGGCCCGCCTTTCAGCCGCGGGAAACGAAATCCTCGTAGTGGCGAAGCAAACGAACTTGTCGGCGCGTACTCCGGTCACGATTACCCTGGAGATTGGAAAGCACACGAGCACCGCGCGCGTTGCCTACCTGGGCGCCGACGCGACGCAAGAAACTGTTGTCCAAGAGACTCAAAGTACCACAGTGCCTATGCCTCGGCCCATCAAGCCGGCAGGAAGTCGCTATCCCTTCTCAGGCGCGAACTAGGCGTTTGCTGCCTGAAACCCGCGTGTGCAGCGGCGCGTCCGTCGACTGCTTTGTGGCGTTGAATCTGCAAGCTTGGATGTTCGGTTCGGGCCCAGAACGGCTGTTCACGCCCTGGGCCCGCCGGCGACTCGTCCCCCGTCCGCGCGGCCCGGAGAATTCAAAGATGGGTGAAAAACCCTCCCGAAAATTCAAACTGTGCGGCGCAGCGGGTTCAAGGTAGCTTGGCAGATCTGTTTCCCCCTTGTTGCGAGCCGCCTCGGGATTCCATCCTGGGTGCCGATCGACAACCTGGCCCTGCCTTGGCCAGTTGCAGGATGCCGGCCTTGTCCTGGCTGGCGCCAGGCGCAGGAATAGCGCACTGTCGTTTTGCCGGACCTACTCGCGCACCGACCAGCGTTCGCGCATCGCCTGCTGTTCATAGAAGCCCCGCTCCAGCGGGTCGTCGATCTTCAGCAGTTCGACGATGTGCGACCAGGTCAATGGGTGCGGGCATTCCATATGGCTAGGCGCCGGGTAGGCAGCGGCAGGCTCGGGTTTCTCCTTGGCGGCCTACGAGCCATTCGTGAATAGTTACCTTCCTGAAACGTTTGCACACATGTATGGTGGAGCTCTATACAAGAGAAAAGTGCTGCCATGCCCGAAGGAAAGAACGTCTCCGTGAGCTTCCGTGTGTCGCCCCGCTTCAAACGTCTGCTGGAAGCGGCGGCCGCCGGTGAACGACGGTCGCAGACCAACATGCTCGAAACGCTGCTCTTCGCGTACTGCGAAGAGCACAGGCTCGAGGCAGCGCCTGTGGGAACAACCGAGAACAAGACACAGGCGGGAGGCCTCTCCAAGTGAACTACCAATCAATCCTGGCGACCACTCCGACCCCAGTCCTGGCTACCGGCGGCGTGCTCGCCGTGCTGGTCCTCATCTTTTTCGTCGTCTTCCTCGCGCCAGGCGTGCTGCATTGGTTTCGCCTGTCGTCGATACAGCGGCGCATCAAGAAATTCGAGTCGAAGAATTTCGCTTCTGAATTCAAGAAGGTCTTCGCCAAGGACAAGCGCCTCTCGCACCTCTGGAAGGAGTACCAGGACTCCCTCCACGTTCAGCGTGAAGAGCGCGACGGTCAGCTGACGACCGTCGCCATTCGCGCGACGGTGCCGTCCGAGCTTTACTTCAACAGCCAGTTCGTTGTCGACAGCCGGCTGCGCACGGAATTCTTCAAGCACCTGCCAGGCCTGTTCACTGGCATCGGCATCATCGGCACATTCAGCGGACTCATCGAGGGCCTGCGCGCCTTCCAGGTGAGCGAGAACGCGGCCACGGTTCGGGCCAGCCTTGAGTCACTGATGCACACGGTGGGCGAAGCTTTTCTGATTTCGGCAACGGCCATCGCTGCGGCCATGGTCGTCACCTTTGTCGAGAAGCTGCTGCTGGCGTCCCTGTACCGCCGCACGGAAGAGATTGCGCATGCAATCGACGCCCGTTTCGATGCGGGCGCAGGCGAGGAGTACCTGTCGCGCCTGGTGCGGGCATCGGAGGACTCGGCAAGCCAGTCGAAAATCCTGAAAGACGCGCTGGTCAAGGAGTTGGGCGAACTCCTTCGCGAGCTCACCACAGCACAAATCACCTCCGCGAAGGAGTCGCAGCTTCACCTTGCCGAGCGCCTCGCTCAGACCTCCAAAGAGCAGGTCGAAGCGACCCGGCAGGACAACCAAGCGCTGGGCGTCACCATCGCCGAGAGCATTCAGCAGAGTTTGCAGGGTCCGCTGCAGGACATCGCCAACACCGTGAAGTCGGCCAGCGGCGACCAGAGCGCCACGGCCGCCCGGATGCTGCAAGACGTCATGGCCAGTTTCAGCCAGCGCTTGAACGACCTGTTCGGCGGCCAGATTTCCGGACTCAGCGACCTCAACCAGCAGACGGCGAAGAGCATTCAGGAGGCCGTGGGCACCCTACAAACACTCGTCTCCAACATCGAAGAGTCGAGCCGCCGCTCCACTGACGCGATGGCTGAGCGGATGGCGCAAGCCATCGAAAAGATGGAAGCCCGGCAGGAGGCAATGAATGCGCAGTCGACCGCGTTCGTCGAACAAATCCGCCAGTTGGTCGCATCGTCGCAATCCGAGACCAACACCAAGCTGCAGGCCACGTTGGAGACCATTGGCACCCAGGTCGCCGGCATGTTGGCCACGCTCAGCGAGTCGCAAGCGCAGGTCTTCGAGGGCAATCGCTCACGCGAGCAGTCAATGACCGACCGGGCGAGGAGCGCTGTCAGCAGCATGTCTGAGTCCGTCGAGGCGGCCATCAAAGAGATGAGCGCCGCATCCGCGCAGATGGCCCAGAACGTCGCAGTGCTTACCCATACCACCAGTTCTTCCGTCGACAAGATGAACGCGGGCGCAGAGCAACTTGGTACGGCGTCCCGCAACTTCGCGGCTGCCGGCGAGCGCGTGAGCAGCGTGATGGGGCAGGCAGTCAACGTGACGGCAAAGCTGTCCGAGACGTCCGGTGCCCTGACGACGGGCTCCGCTGCGCTCCAAGAGCTTCTCCGCGACTACAAAACACAGCGGGACGCCGTTGGTCAGTTGGTCTCCGAGCTGCGTGCAACGGTGGAGCTTGCTCGCAAGGAAGCATCCCTCACCGGCGACGTCCTCGCTCGCATCGAGAGCTCCGCGACCCGGCTGGGAGCGGCGCAGAAGCAGGCTGACGAATACTTGACCGGCGTGAGCCGTGTGCTCGGCGAGGCGCACACGACGTTCGCCACCGAGGTGAAACGAACCCTCGAGAAGGCCAACACTGAGTTCCACAACAAGCTGAGCGGTGCAGTCGGTCTGCTGTCGTCCGGCGTACAGGAGCTTGAGGTGACGCTCGCGGCCATGGGAAACATGAAGCCGGCGCGGGTGTAACCAATGATTGGCGCCAAGATAGTTCTCAAACGCGGGGGCCGGGACGAGGCAGAGAAGCCGTTCTGGATTTCGTTCGCCGACCTCATGACCGCGCTCATGGTTCTGTTCCTCGTGGTCATGGGCGTGGCCCTGCTTGCGGTCACGAAGAACGTCACCGAGCGTGAGAAAGCAGAAGAGCAGCACCGCAAAGACATCGAGCTCATCCTCGAACGCTTCACTGAGGCTGCCAAGCGGTACGACGGCATCAAAGTCGACAAGGAGCGGCGCGTCATCGACTTCGGCGACCGCGCCCGGTTTGCCTTCGGGAAGTCCAACCTCGCAACTGACCAGGAAAGCGTGCTGCGGCAGTTCGTCCCGGAGATTCTCACGCTGGCGAATGACGATCTGGGAAAAAAGGTACTCAAGCGCGTGGTCGTCGAAGGCTACACCGACAAGACCGGCTCCTACCTGAGCAACCTGAATCTCAGCCTCCAGCGTAGCCAGCGCGTCCTGTGCACGATGTTCGCCATGGGTGGCGCCAACTTGCTCTCGGACCAGCAGAAGGAAGACGTCCGAAGCCTGTTCCTGGTCGGCGGGTATTCGTTCAACGCAGCCAAGGACACCGACGAAGAAAGTCGGCGCGTCGAGATGCGCATGGAGTTCCTCGGCATGGGCGAGCACCGGGCCTCGGCGATGCCCCAGTCCGGTAACTTTGGCGAGTGTGCTCTGCGATGAGCCCGCTCGACCACCTCGCATCGCTGCTGCGCCCCGGCACCGAGGAAGGCGCACGGGCGATGACGGTGTCGTCGAACATCGACACCGTGCTGACGCGGATGCAGGCGCGCACCAAAGGAAACGGGGGCCGGGCGCTCTCCGAGGACCTGCAGCTGGAAGCAGTTCGGCGCTTCTGGCAAAGCCAGGAAGTTGCATCGTTCCGTGACGCGTACCTGCTATCCTGGGGCCTTTGTCTGCCGCACCGGCCAAGCGGCTCCTGCGTGCTCGAAGACCGGCCTCGCTTCCAAGCGGTTCTGGACGGCGTAGACGGCTGGTCGGTGCGCCCCAGTGCGTTCCGTCGCTGCTATCAAGGCCTGGTCAAGAGCTACTTCACCTACGACGCACTGGGCGTGTCAGCTCCGCCGGCAGCGCGAAATAACTGGAAGATGCTGCGGGACTATCTTCGCGACAAGAATGGCCTCATCCGTGACAAGCAGGCCAATCCCGATTGGGTTGCGACTGCCATCGGGAATCAGCAGCTGTTCGGCGAACGGCCTTGCGACCCGTACGTCGATGCCCTTTTGAAGGGTGATGTCGGTGCCATCGACCATCTCTGCGAAGAGCTTGGTATCGCCAAGGCCTCTTGGTTCCTTCGGGAATTGGTTCTCGCGCAAATTCGAGGCGCCACGCAGCTCGGCAACGCGCAGTTCCAGGCTCTCGTGCCGCGACTGCTTGAACTCCTTGCCAACAATGATGTGCTGAGGGACCGCGGCCTAATCATGCTGCTCGACCGCTACGTAAAAGTGCCGGGCGCGCATCTTCACCAGGGGCTGCGGGACTCGTCCGTGCTCTGGTGGGGCAACCCATGGCTCCCGTCGAACGAAACTCGCTGGGGCGGCGTCGTCCCGGGCGCTCGGACGATGGTCGCGGACTGGCTCAAGCTGGAGTTCATCGAGACCTTCTTCACCAAACTGGCTGAAGACGGCATGGGCGACCGCCGGCGCATGGAGTTCTGGAAGCGATACGTCAAGGCCATCGACCACATCGAGTTTGCTCTGGGCTCGACGGCCCGGAATGCGCGTGACCGTGATTTCATCACCCTGCGCAAAAAGATGACCGGCCTCATCTGCAAGCTCGAAGCGTCTGGAACAAACAACGCGTTTATCATGACCATGGGCAACTTGGTCGCCGTCGAATTCAGCGGCCTGGGCAACGCTCTATACGGATACGACGCGCGCAAGAGCCTGCCCTTCGACACGTCCGAAGACCTTCGCCTGGCGGGTGACGCTGACAACTCGCTTAAGCAGAAGGCCCAAAGCATCCTTTGGCTCAGCCACCAGGACGGCATCCACAACTGGGACAAGTGGGAGCACATGTTCGAGGCGACGCTGCGCAAGGAGTTCGGCATCGAACCCGGCGCGGCCGTGCCACACGTCACCAGAGTGCCGGGGCCTGCGCGTGCTGCATCTCCCACCTCGCAAGTACTGAAGGCCCGAGAACGCGACACCGCGTACAGCGCGGCCGCCGACCTTTCGCAGCCGTACACGCGGTCGGCGCTTAACAAGTTCGCAAGCCGGCAAGGCCTGCAGGTTGAAGACAAGACGCCCCAAGGCGGAAGCCTCTGGGTGCGTACGGACGCGACCTACGAACACATCACAAAAATGCTTACCCGATGGGGCTTCCAACACAAGCCTGGCAAGGGCTGGTGGAAGTAAGGGAGACAAATGTTCCAGTTGTTCAAGAAGAGTGGCGGTGGCAAAGATGCGGACTGGCGGCGACGCTGGTCGCTGGCGGGGGTGGTCTTGTCGCGCGGAGCCGGGCAGGGCGGCGTGCCGCTCCTGGACCCCATGGTCGGCGGCTTTCTGACTCAGCTGTCCGACGATGGCTTGGCCATTGAGACGCCAGACGGCTATGTGCTGGGCTGGGACGCGCTCTTCTCGGCAATGTCGCAGCCGGCCTATGCCTCTCTTCCGGACGTGCTTTCGGTTCCGCGCGCGACTGAAGCCAAACCATCTCTTCGGAGCAGCAACTCGCTCACCGACGATGACTTTTCGGTCGCCATCTCTGGCTGGCACAGCGAAGACGGAGCCGCGTTCGACTGGGAGCTCATGGGCCCGCTCATGACCCGCGACGACCGTGCGGAGCTGATGCGCCCCGAGCAGTGGAAGCTCTTCAAGGAGGTCGTCAGCTTCGCTCGGCGACCGGCCGAAGAGCACAACGACTTGGCGCACCGCCAAGCGTGGGGCCGGATACGCAAGCTCGCCTTGCAGGCAGGTGCCCGCCTGGATGATTTTCTCTACCGCTCCGTCGTCCTGACGCCGGAGAAGCTCGAGATTGGCCTGCGCCGCTCGGCCGATGTCGGCGACGACCGTGTAGTCGAAATCGAGCCTGGTTTCGAGGGCGCTCCCGCCGATTGGCTGGAGGCGTTCGACCGCAGCCGCGAGGTCAAGGACCGCTACGACATCGTCACCATGGAGGGCATCGTCCAGGTTCTGGTCACGCCGAAGGTCCGCACTGTCCTGCAAGAAATCAAACGCCTGGAGGCCCGGCGTGTCGCCGGCACGCGTGCGCAGGCGTTTCTGCTGAACCCGTACGCCACCCTTGGCGACGACGCTGTTGACGTCATCGTCGAGTCGCAGTTCGAGAAGGCACGCGAGGATGCCGGGCTCACCTACGAGAGGTTCACGCCCACCTACGAACGCGATGCCTCTGGCTACCCTCTGCGCGTTGGCCTGCTCATCGAGACGGCAAGTTCCACCGGCCCCTCGACGTCGGAAACGCAATGGCTTGATGACGCAGCGCTCGGCTCCTTCGTTCGTGCTCTGCACAAGGCGCTTGCCCTCAACTACCAGCTCGTCGCTTGGCAAGGCTATGACCTCGAGATGCAGGGCGACGCGCAACGCCACCATGACGAGCTAAAGGCGGCTCTTGAGCGCAGGCTTGCACCCCCGACCCTTGTCTCCTACGCGCAGGTTCATGACCTGAGTGGCTACAGCTCCCGGGTTGAAGGCATCGGAGTCGAGAAGCCGTATCACTCGCCCTACATCGCCCAAAAGAACGAAGGTGAGGGATGGTTCCCCGAGAACGTCTTTCCGGTGGTGGTCTACCAGCCTGCCGGGGCAGCGGAGCCTATCGCCGTACCGACCAGTCAGGCGGCTATCGAACAGCTTGAGAAGTCGGTGAAGGCAGCCCAAGTCGCCGGTGAGACCACTGTGAAGGTGTCCGGGTTGCCTCAGGCGGTAACACTCGACGAGGCAGCAGTCATCGTCGAAACGTTCAAGAAAGTCTTCGCCGACCTCGAGGCCGGGAGCTTCGACCCCGCCAGGCAATACAAGGCGGCAAAGAACACTACCGTCGGGCCGAAGAAGCAGCTCGTTCTGCGGGCCAATATCCAATCGCTGGAGTACGAAGAGCTTCGACGCGAGGCTCTCGAGTCCGTGCCGACGGAGCCGAGGATGCCCAAGAGCATCCGCCCAGAGTTCTCGCTGATGCCGCACCAGCGCGCCGGCCTGGCGTGGATGCAGCACCTCTACAGCCTGCAGAGCGACTACCAGGTTCGCGGCGCCGTGCTCGGCGACGACATGGGGCTCGGGAAAACCTTCCAGCTGCTGGCCTTGATGGCATACCTCATCGAGCGCGACCCGAACATCGAGCCGATGCTGGTGGTGGCGCCGGTCTCGTTGCTCGAGAACTGGGCGGACGAGGCGAACAAGTTCTTCCAGGACGGTGCGCTCCCACTGCTTACCGCGTACGGTGAGAAGCTTTCGACCCTGCGCGTGCCTCGCGCCCAGGTTGACCAGCGTTTGCAGGCCGACGATGGCCTGGTCAAGTTCCTCCGCCCGAACTGGGTGGGCAACGCCAAGGTGGTCCTCACCACCTACGAAACGCTACGGGACCTCGAGTTTTCCTTTGCCGCCCAAAAGTGGTCGCTGATGGTCTGCGACGAAGCACAGCGCATCAAGAACCCCGCGGCCATGGTCACGCGTGCTGCCAAGAAGCAGAACGTCGCCTTCAAGATTGCCTGCACGGGTACGCCGGTCGAGAACACCCTGGCTGACATGTGGTGCCTCTTCGACTATGTGCAGCCGGGCCTGCTGGGAGCGCTCAACGATTTCGGGCAGAGATACCGGAAGCCCATCGAGGCGAAGACCGACGAAGAGAAGGCCCGGGTGGAGGAGCTGCGTGCGCGCATCGCTCCCCAAATCCTGCGGCGCATGAAAGCTGACGTCGCCACGGACCTGCCGAAGAAAATCGTCGTGGACGCCTGCCGCAATTTGCCCCTGTCGAACGCGCAGCGCAACCTGTACGCCAAGGCCATCGAGAGCTTCAAGAAGCGTGGCGACCCGAACCACCCGACCCCGTTCAAGAACCACCTCGGGCTCTTGCACTACTTGCGCCTGGTCTGCACGGACCCTCGACCGCATGGGCTGAACGTCTTCAAGCCGGAGCCTTCAAAGCAGTACCGGGACAAGGCGCCGAAGCTCGACTGGCTCTTAACGCAGCTGAAGCTCATCCAGAAGCAGGGCGAGAAGGTCATCGTCTTCTGCGAGTTCCGGGAAATCCAGCGACTGCTGCAGCACTACATCGAGGCCGAGCTCGGCTTCAAGCCCGACATCATCAACGGGGACACCAGCGCATCGGCCAGCCACACGGCAAGCCGCCAGAAGCGCATCAAGGCCTTCCAGTCCCTGAACGGCTTTGGCATCCTCATCCTGTCTCCAGTGGCCGTGGGTTTTGGCGTGAACATCCAGGCCGCAAACCACGTTGTCCACTACACCCGCACTTGGAACCCTGCCAAAGAAGACCAGGCGACAGACCGGGCCTACCGCATCGGGCAGAAGAAGGACGTGTACGTTTACTACCCGGTCGTCTGCGCTGACGATTTCATGACGTTCGACGTCAAGCTGGACCTGCTGCTTGCCTACAAGCGCGGACTCGCTGAAGACATGCTCAACGGTTCGGGGGATGTGAGTCCGGGCGATTTCAACCTGGCTGATGTCGTTCCGGCCGCAGATGCCAAGGACATCGACGAGCGTGTCAGCCTCGACATGGCACTGCGCATGGGATGGCAGCACTTCGAGTGCCTCGCTGGCGTGTTGTGGACCAAGCGCGGATACGACTGCTATCGAACGCCTGGCAGCAACGACAACGGCGTGGACGTCGTCGCGTTGGTCGCCGGCAAAGGCCAACTTGTGCAGGCAAAGACGAGCGGCACCGACGGGGCTGCGCTGAACTGGGACGCGGTCAAGGAGGTCGTGGGCGGTGAAGCGTTCTACAAACGTCGGCACCCGTCCGTTGAGTTCGACAAAGTCTGCATTACCAACCAGTTCTTCAACCGGCAGGCTCAAGAGAACGCGGCGCTGAATTCGGTGGAGCTGCTCGACCAGACGCACCTGGCCGGACTTCTCGAGCGGCACATTGTCACGATGCTCGAGGTCGAGAAGATGCTGTATGCCGAGTGGCAGGAACCCACATGAACAATTGCAAATTGAGCTTCATCTGTTCCCAGCAGTGGATTGAACTGAAGGAGGGGGACGACTCCGCCGTGCGCCACTGCGAGACCTGCAGGACAGATGTATTTGCCGTCAACAACACGACCGAGTTCGAGCAGCATAGGTCGCAGGGCCATTGTGTCGCGTTGTTCTTCGACGACGACGACGTATGCACCATGGGGATGCCAGACATCGGCGGCGGAGACGGGTTGTGCTTTGACCCGATTTTGTACCGGCCATCCTCAGAATTGGAAGAGCTGCCGGCGAACGTGCTCAAGGCCTTAAATGACCATGGCCTCAGAAGAATTGGGGACATCATCGGCCTCACAGAGGGGAAGGTCCTGGAACTGCTGCAAAGCTCGCACAGCGACCTCTCCATTCTGAAAGAGGTATTGGCTGGACGAGGTCTCACGCTCGACATGCAGCTCGGCGACTGGATGCGCTAGGCAGCCACGAGTCTTCGGTAGAGTCGCCCCGGGGCTGCTAGTCCACTGAATCGGAGGCAATGCCTCGGACTTCTAAGACGCCTTGCCGTATACGAAGGAGAACTGAGAGAAACATTGGACGTCGCTCGAGGCGTCCTGCAGTAGTTGCCTGAACGGCCGCTTTCGAGCACCCGGGATGCCGGCTTTGGGGCCCAGAACGGCTGTTCGCGCCCTGGGCCCGCCGGCGGCTCGTCCCCCGTCCGCGCGGCCCGGAGAATTCAAAGATGGGTGAAAAACCCTCCAGAAAATTCAAACTGTGCGGCGCAGCGGGTTCAAAGTAGCCTGGCAGATCTGTTTCCCAAGTCCTTGTTGCGAGCCGCCTCGGGATTCCATCCTGGGTGCCGATCGACAACTTGGCCCTGCCTTGGCCAGTTGCAGGATGCCGGCCTTGTCCTGGCTGGCGCCAGGCGCAGGAAGAGCGCACTGTCCTTTTGCCGGACCAACTCGCGCACCGACCAGCGTTCGCACAGCGCCTGCTGTTCATAGAAGCCCCGCTCCAGCGGGTCGTCGATTTTCAGCAGCTCGACGATGTGCGACCAGGTCAATTGGTGCGACAGCGTCCATCCTCCAGCCGATGGGAGAGAATTTCATGGCCCTGACAACCTCACAGCAAGATCTTTTCTGAGCATCTCCCCAGGTCTTGAACCTTCCGTCGGGAGGACAAGTCTCAGTGGGCAATCGTGGGTCGGTATGCTGAGACGGCTCACGGCCCATAAGCGGACATCCGGACTTGACTGAGCGAAGTCCGCTTTCCAGCAACAAGGCGAGCGACAGCGCCCTGGACTGTCGCATCGTCTCTAGCAGTGGCCTGGAAATCGGCGCGGGCGTGGAGGAGGTCAGCAAGGCGGCCCGGCCCTTCCTGTCGGTGACCCTGGACGATCCGTCCTTCCCGGCCACGATCTATGCCCGCCTCGTCGATGGCGAGGACGGCACGCACATCCTGATCCGGACGCGCTGCAAGGGCTACTGATCCTCATCGTCCGGCGCCTCCGCCGCGAGGGCGGGGGGCTGGCGCACGGGAGGGGATCGTGTCGTCCTCCGGGCGGCTGCGTCGCGCTTCCTCGACACCTACTTGAGAAGCGGGGCCGTCATGCCGCTCTGCGCGACTAGACTTGGGCAACGCACCGACCTGAGCACCCCTTGACTTCCATCCATCCAGACATGTCTGCCGACGTTTCACGCGCGAGGGTTCCCGGCACCCCCCCCGTGTACCTTTTGGGGTGCCTCGAATCGCGGGTGACGATCTATTCGCAACAGGTTCGGGCCATCGAGCTCGCGCGCCACCTCCTCGACTCGCGCGCCGTTCGGGAGTCGGGTCGAGTCGCAGTCGTCGGTGCCGGCATCGGCGGATTGACGCTGGCGGCGATGCTCGCGGTGGCAGCCCCAGAACTGCGCGTCGTCATCTTCGAGGGGCAGGATGAGGTGCTTCATCTGCAGTCGGGTGCCCGCGACCGCTATGTGCATCCCCACATCTTCGACTGGCCCGTTGACAGCGCCCTGCAACCGCGCGCGGGCCTGCCATTGATGGACTGGGCCGCGGGCACCGCGGACGGCGTGGCCGCCGACCTGCATTCCCAGTTCGAGGAGGTATGCCGGCGCACAAGGCTGGAGGTTCGGACAAGCTCGCGCGTCGATGGCCTACAGTCGGTGGGACCGGATCTGCGTCTGGTGGTCGAAGGTACCCCACTGCCCGACGAGTACGAGAGCGTGGTCCTGTGCATCGGCTTCGGGTACGAACGACGCGCGTCGCTGAGAAATCCCTCGTACTGGTCGCCTTCGCCCCTGCCTGCCCGCTTTCTGTCACAGGTCGATGACGATCTCGTGTTCATCTCCGGAAACGGAGATGGCGGGTTGGCCGACTTCGCACTGGCGGCCTTCAAGGGATTGACGCACGAGGTCATCCTAACGCGGGTGCTTGAGCATGCGGACACCGCGGCGCTTCTGCCGCTCCTGCGCGCGCTGGATGACTTGGCATGGTCCGATCCGTCATTCGATCTCCTAGACGCCTATCGCCGGCAGCTCAAGCCGGTCGTGGGGAACCACCTGATTCGCGAGGTGCGGGACATGCTGCGCCCGAAGGGGCGCATCATCCTTCACACGCACCATGCGCAGTTGCTGCGCCGCGAAACTGCGCTGCTGAACCGACTCGTCGCATTTCTGGCCATCGACGCGGACGAGACCTATGCGCGCGGGTGCATTGCCACGGTGACCGGCGTGCCGGTCCGCCACCTCGAAGCCGACTCGGATGCCGTCGATTTGGCCGACGGACAGCATTTCAAGCCGAGCTTGCGGCTGCTGCGCTTCGGGCCGGACACGCAGAGCGTGCAGCGGCCGTTTGCGGACGAGTTCGCGCGCTGGCGCGACGTGCATGGTGCCGCCCTCGGCAGCCGTCCGGTTGACCCGGTCCTGTCTGACTCGACCCGGCAATGGGCGAAACAGGCAATGCGAGCCGCCGGCTTGCAGGCGCCGTCCCCGCAGGCGCAGGAGACGGGCCCTCCGCAGGAAGCGCAACCTCACGATCATCGCGCGGTGGTCGCGGGAGGCATCAACGTCATCGGCGGGAACGTTGGCGCAGGCGCGGTCGTCACGCAGGTCTATTCAGCTCGATGAGCATCTCGGTCTCGCCATCGCGCGTCCAGGTGGAGAGCCACTTGCGGTCGACGTTCTGCAGCCAGATGAACAACAGCCATCGGGTCTGCGGTGGCAGTCCCAGGCGTCGCTCATACATTTCCTCAATCTGTTGCTTCAGCTGCGGTTGATCACTCGCGATTTCGGCGTGGATGTGCCGCCAGGGCAGGACGTACCCTCGATCCAGCGCGACGCCGTGCGCGCGCATCATGGCCTGAACGATGGCTCTCTCGGTGTCGACGGCCGGATGTTCGCCGGTCGCTTCCAACGCGTCCTCGATCCCGGTGACCAGGCCTGCCAGTGCAGGGCCGTGGCCCGCTTCGAGCGCACGCACGGCAAGGCGCTCCGCCAGTGCCCCCAACGTGCCGTCTTCCACGCCCGCCGGCAACGCGAATGCCAGACGAATGTACATTCCGGTGAACTCGACGGCATCGTCGATGCGTCCATCGGCCAGCAATCCGTCCAGCATCTCGAAATGGCTGATGTTGTCCTGTCTCAGGAGCCCCGAGGCCGTGGGCAGCGCGGCACGGTGCTGGATCATGGCGGCCATCAACCGGCCCATCGCCTGCAGGTCGCGCTGGCGCGCAGCCACACGGATCCCGTCGCTGAGCAATTCCACCGATTCCCGCTTGGCGCCCCTGTCTGCGCATCCTTGCGCGAACTGAAGCCGGCTTTGCAGAAGGCGTTCTCGGTCATCGTCAAGCGCTGACAGGGCCGCAAGATAGTTACGCCGGCACTGGAAAATGGATCTAACGTCCTTCGCACGCGCCGCCCAGGGCTGCCCGTTGCGCGATATCAGGGCTGCGGCTTCGAGCCAGGCACGCCGTGCCGGCTCCGGCGCGGCACCACCCGACAACAGGACGTAGCTGGCGTTCGTCGCCGTCGTGGACAGGCGCTGGCTGATCTCCTCTTTCTGCTCGTCTCCCAGGCCGGGCCACAGCCGCGCGCTCGCTTGCACACAGCGCCGATACACGTCGGAAAACGCCTCCGGCAGGTTCGCTGACCGCAAGCCGTCATCGAATCGGGATAGGTCGACCATGCCCTGCGGGTCGCGCACCTGCGGCCAGACGTGATTGGTAACCGCATCGAAGACTTCGAGCGTCAGGATCACCTCTCGCGCAGTCGTCGCCTTCTCCAAACCAGCCCATGAGGCCAGCCAAGAAAGCACCGCATACAGGGCGACCCCCTTGAGGTCGGCGATGGCCACCATGAACGGTACCAGCCAGAGCAGCCGGGCGGCCTGGCCGTCGTCCTGTGAAACCGTGACGAGACGCTCAAGCGCAATCCGAAGCGCCGGATCGGCGCTGCTGGTGACCTTCGACAGGCCGTGCATCAGGTGCGCAAGCTCCTCAATGATCGGGTCATGCCGCGCCTTCCACAGGTCCGCGCTCAGCAAGGCCAGGAACTGGGGGGGCATCGGCATGCGGCGCATCCGTGCGATCAAGCGCGCCCTGCGCATCACGGCGGCCATCTCTGACTCCTCGTGCCGCGCCAAGGCGCGCAGCGCCAGCAAGGCGTCCTCCTCGTCCAGCCGCGCCAGGACCTCCAGGTGCCCCGCACCCAACCGGGACGCGCCGTGGACCAGACGGGACAGCTGCGCCGGGCTTGGAACTGGCAGGACCCGTGCCAGCGAAGGCTCCGTGATCGATTCGGACAGCATGTGATGCAGCAGGCGCTCGCCAAGCGCGTCCGGCCGCAGTGCCCACCGGGTGGCCTTGCTCACGCCGTGCCGTTCCAGTTTCAGCAAGCCGTTGAGCGCGGCGGGCCATTGCGTCATGTCCGACAGCGACTGGAGCAACTTCTGGTTGTGGCGCTCGATCTCGCGACGCAACAGCTCGTGGTCGATGCCATCGGGCGGCGGCTCGGGCATTTCCGCCCATGGCAGGCCTCCTGCAAGGGTGGCCGCCGTGAGCAGCCGGCTGAGGGCGGCGAACTCCGCATCGTCCACGGCGTCGTGCAGGAGGCGCAGTTCCCGCTTGAGCCACAGGTCCAGGCTGCCATTGGGCAGCAGCTGCCGAACATCCTTTGCCGGCATCTCGTTCCATAGCGCCGCCGCTACCATGGCAACGAACAGCGGCCGACCGCCATCCGTCGCGCGCAGCAGCGCATCGGTTTCCACCTCCGAGGACCTTGCATGGGCTAGGTCTGCGCTCCATCCCGCGGCCTGAAGCCAGCTGGCCAGCAGTTCCGGGCTGCGCGGGCCCAGCGGTTCCAGGGACAGTGGATCCTTGAACAGGGTCTGTCGCAAGAGCGGGGCCGAACGCCCCGCCTGCTCGAAGAGTGCAGGCCACCACGTGGTTTGCGTGCTTGCGGCACGATCGAGCAGGAGCAGCCGGACGCGATGAGGCCCTCGTTGAAAGCGGGAAGAGAAGGCGACAAGAACATCTATCAGGGCCTTTCCGGCCGACGCGTAGTCCAGCACCCACAAGGTGTCCGCGGTAGGTGTCCAATTGCTCATGGCGCCGGTCGTCTGTTGGAAGGCCGGGACGAAGCCGCCTTGCCATGCGGCATTGCACCGCAGGAGTTCGAACGCCAGCCTGCTCTTTCCGGCCCCGGCAGGCCCATGGACGGCCCACCAGCAAAACGGCGTGTCAGCGCCCAGAAAACCTTGCAGTTCCGCGAGCTCCTGTTCGCGCGCGAGCAACGGGACTCTCTGCTGATGAAACAGCAACCAGTCCGCGGAGAACGGTTGTGCGGTGGGCGAGGGCGCAAACACTTCCGCAACCACTGGCACATGGCCCGGCGCATAGATTTGGACCGCTGACGAGTTTTCGGCCAGGTTCCCGAAGATGGCGTTGACGTATGGAGGTGGAGCATTTCTCATGCCTTCGATTTTGGTGCCGCCACGCCCTGTCCTAGCGGCCCCGTTCAACGATGGCTTGAATCTGCTGGCTCCGCTATGACGGCTTTGTCCACCATGCAGCGAAAGCCGACTTCCAGGCTCCGACCGCTTGATGGCGGGGACCTGCCGTTCCTGCTGAACCCGGCGAGGTCTGCAACGGGCCCAGAACGGCTGTTCGCGCCCTGAGCCCGCCGGCGGCTCGTCCCCCGTCCGCGCGGCCCGGAGAATTCAAAGATGGGTGAAAAACCCTCCAGAAAATTCAAACTGTGCGGCGCAGCGGGTTCAAGGTAGCCTGGCAGATCTGTTTCCCATGTCCTTGTTGCGAGCCGCCTCGGGATTCCATCCTGGGTGCCGATCGACAATTTGGCCCTGCCTTGGCCAGTTGCAGGATGCCGGCCTTGTCCTGGCTGGCGCCAGGCGCAGGAAGAGCGCACTGTTCTTTTGCCGGACCCACTCGCGCACCGACCAGCGTTCGCGCAGCGCCTGCTGTTCATGGAAGCCCCGCTCCAGCGGGTCGTCGATCTTCAGACACTCGACGATGTGCGACCAGGTCAATGGGTGCGACAGCGTCGCACCTTTCGTTGCCAGGTCGGGATAGGTCAGGTAGAACTGGCGCAAGCGGATCAGGTTGCTGCGGCGGAAGCCCTTGCCGTGGCGCAGGCCGAGGTCGCGGCCAGGGTGTCGGTCAGCGCCTTGCCGTACTCGGCGCGCACCTGCGGCCTCTTCGAACTTGACGATGTGGCGGCCACCTGCCAGTAGGTCTCGACGAGCTGGGCGTTGACGGCCTGCACCGCCCGCACCCGGCCCTGGGTCCAGGTGTCGGAGGTCTGTTGCGGAGTTGGCGGTAGCCGCTGCTGCTGTTCAGCAGGGTGCTCGGTTCCATGAAGCTTGGCGGGTGCTGAGTTCGCCATCGTGCCGATGACGTCGACGACAACATGCCTGGACCTAATCCCCAGATGCCATCGGAATCCTCTTCCTCCCCACCCCCACACCCCCAGACCCCGCAGCCCGCACGATGCGCCGAAAGGTAGGGCATTCCATATGGCTAGGCGCCGGGCAGGCAGCGGCGTGCCGCAGGCCGTCGCGCATGGCGCTCAGTTTGCGGATCGTCCGGTCGAGTTCCTCCGCCTTGGCCGCGAGCATCTGGCGGTCGATGCGCGGCTGGCCCTCGGGCGCGAACATGCGCGCGATCTCGTCGAGCGAGAAGCCGGCGGCGCGCCCCAGCGCGATCAGCGCCAGCCGTTCCAGCACGCCGGGATCGAACAGGCGGCGCAGCCCGCGCCTGCCGGTGGAGGCGATCAGCCCCTTTTCGTCATAGAACCGCAGCGTGGATGCGGGAACGCCGGATTGCTGCGCCACCTCGGCGATGTCCAGATGTCTCACCCTCTTGACCTCAAGTCGACTTGAAGTTGCACAGTCTAGCTCCCGCCTCTTGAGGGCAAGCAAAAAAAGGAAAACGATCATGGATGTCTCGCACCACCAGACCGACAACGAGCAGACCGCGCTTTGGAACGGCCGCGCCGGACGCGCCTGGGTCGACGCACAGCAGGTGCTCGACCAGATGTTCAAGCCGCTCGAAGACCGGCTCGTCGAAGCGGTCCGCGCCGGGTCCGGGCAGCGGGTGCTCGACGTCGGCTGCGGCACGGGCAGCACGACGCTCGCCGTGGCGCGGCGGCTCGGCGCCAAGGGCCACTGCATCGGCATCGACATTTCGAAGCCGATGATCGCCGCCGCCCGGGCCCGCGCCGAACGGGAAATAGACACGCCGGCCCGCTTCATCCGCGCCGACGCGCAGACCCAGGCGTTCGAGCCTGCAAGCTTCGACATGATCATTTCGCGCCTTGGCGTGATGTTCTTCGACGACCCTGCCAGAGCCTTTGCGAACCTGCGGCGTGCCGCAAGGGATGGCGCCGAGCTGCGCTTCATCGCCTGGCGGAGTGCCGCGGAAAATCCGTTCATGACGACCGCCGAGCGCAGCGCGGCACCGCTGCTGCCGAACCTCCCCGCCCGCCGGCCGGGCGCGCCGGGGCAGTTCGCCTTCGCCGACCGGCAGCGGGTCCACACCATCCTGGAGGAGAGCGGGTGGGCCGAGATCGATATCCGCCCGATCGATGTGGCCTGCACCCTGCCCGAGAAAGAGCTGGTCGGCTACCTGACCCGGCTCGGTCCCGTCGGCCTGATCCTCCAAGAGGCGGACGACCGGACTCGCACGCAGATCATCGAGACGGTGCGCGCCGCCTTTGACTCCTATGTGTATGGGGATGAAGTTCGGTTTACGGCGGCCTGCTGGATGGTAGGCGCTCGAGCGGTGCCTGCGTGATCTGTGCCGCCGGGCCGATTGGGGCCAGCTGACTACGCGGTGAAATCCGGAACGCATGCGGAGAGGGGTAAGCGTCTCCTCAGTACCCTCTGTTTTCCCTGACCGACGGTGTGCAGTATCGGCTGGTCGGTGCGCACTGCGATCGTGTGCATCAAGAACCGTAATGCACATCAATGACCGATCTCGTCAATGCCCGCACGGTCGCTTCAGGCGGTCTCTAGGCCGGTGGTGACTGGGCGGTCAAGTTCCCGCGGCCGAATCGGGTCAAGTCTTCATTGTTGCCCGCAGCGCGTTCTGGCTATCCATTGAGGGCGAGAACCCACTCGCCTCTCCTACGGCGATGCCTTTCTGCTGTCGGCAGCGCGCGATTCGGCACGTACTTATGCAAGCGCCTGGCCGGCTCGACTTCGCTCGATGAGACACGTAGCACGCAGCTAATTGCAGGCAGTGCAGTGGAGTCGGGCAGCACGTGGGCGGCACCAACCTGCTAACCTTCCATAACGTCAGTAGCCAAAATGCCTTGTTATGGTGGGTCGGCGCCGCCGCAAGACGGCGAGGGACACTAGCGATGCACATGAACCGTGCAATGAGGGTAGTAGTTCACAGACGGTGAGTCCGTTTTGCCGTAGATTCGGACGCGCTCGGGTTGTGAGATGAGTCAGCCGGGCGTGCGCCGGTTGGCGTGCCGTTCTGGATCCGGGTCACATCTGCTCATCTCGCTTTCTTAGCGCGCGTCGTGGTTGTCGATGTTGTCAGGTTCACTCTCTAGCCACGATCGTTAACGCAAGAAGGCAACGATGGAACTCAACGAATACCAGCGCCAGGCCAATAGCACGGACCAGACGGTCGAGAAGGACGAGACGACGGCCTGGCTAACGTCGGTGCTGGGCTTGGCTGGCCGGTCTGGTGCGCTGGCAACCGAGTACCTGCGGTACGTGCGCGACGGTGCGGCGTATCAGGCGTTTAATCAGCACATCGGCGAAACCCTGGGCGACCTGCTGTGGTACATCGCGAACATTGCGAACAAGAACAACTTTTCGCTTGAGCAGATCGCAGAGTTGAACTTGAAGAAGACCGCCAGCCTGTGGGGTGCCCCGCCTCACAAGATGGGCGCCGTGCTCGACGCGAAGTACCCGCCCAACGAGCGCTTTCCGCGCCGGTTCGAGATCGAGGTCTCGTCGGCCGAGCGCGAAGACCCCAAGGGCACCAAGGTGCTACAGCTCACATACCAAGACGGCGCGTTCGGCGATCCGCTGACCGACAACGCGGCCGTCGAGGATGGGTATCGGTTTCACGACATGTTTCACCTCGCGTTCGTCGCGCATTTGTGCTGGTCGCCGGTGCTGCGTGGCAAGGCATTTTTCGATTGCAAGCGACGAAGCGACAAGGACATCGACGAGATTCAAGACGGAGGCCGAGCCGCCGTGATTGACGAAGCGATTGCGGCGTTGATTTTCAACGAGGCTCGTAAGAACTCGAACTATGAGAACGTGCATAGCGTCAGCATCCAGTTGCTGCAACTCATTGCGCAACTGACATCGCATCTGGAAGTCAGCTGCCGGACGATGGGCGAGTGGAATCGCGCCATCCTCAATGCGTTTGAGGTGTGGAGGCAGGTTAAGGCGCAGCCGCACGGGCGCTTGATTGGCGACCTCGATGCGCAAACGCTTGTCTACTCCCCCGGTGCATGACGCATGCGCAGGTGCGTGCCTGCAAGCCACTGGTGCGGCAGCGGGCAGCGTAAGCGGTCGAGAAGGTGGCCACGCGCGCTAGCTGGTCCCGAAACGAAATTGCGGAGAGTTGAATGAGCAACCCGGTGCGGCTTCTGCACATCACCGACAGTCATATTGTCTTGGGCGGTGGCGACTACCAGCCATACGACAAGAAGCTGGACATTCCCATCGACGAGCACTCGAGGGAGGAGGTGTTCCACCTGCTGATCAAGCGGATCGCGCAAAGTATGCGCAGTCGCGGTGAGGCGCTTGACGGCGTCATTTTCTCGGGCGACGCGCTTTTGCGCGGCAAGGAGGGCGGCAACCGAGCGCTGCTGGATCTGGTGAGGGAGCGCTTCGATCTCGCTGCAAACAGGATTCTCGCGGTGCCCGGCAATCACGATGTGCCACGAGGATCCGCACCAGGAAGCCCAGAACGCTATAGCGATTTCGTTTCGGTCTGGCGTGATGCGGGATGCATCACACCGTGGCTTGATGGCGTTGACCCAGCCGCGGTCGACGTGTCGCGGCACGTGCTGACCGCGGAAGACCATTCGTGGGCGGTGCTGGCGGTTAACTCATGCAACTGGTCTCACGTCGACGCGGCCGTTCCTGAAGCCTTGCGGGAAGTTTGGGACCACCTGCCGGCGGCGGCGGTTGCTTCGAAGGAGGCGCAGGACGCGATCAAGACGGCGCTGCACGATCTTCTGCGACACGACGCTGCGCACATCTCGCGCGCGCAGTTCGAACGCATTCGGGACATGGTTGAGCGGCTGCCGAAACCTGAGCACGGCAGGCAACTGCGGATGGTCGCGCTGCATCACCACCTCAGGAATCCAAGCATGCGTCTGGAGTTCAAGTCGACGCCCGATCTTTTTCCGCTGGAGGCGCTTCGTGCGCAGCTGCGCGAGCTGGATGTGCGCGTTGTGTTCCATGGGCACAAGCACGTCTCACGACAGTACTTTGACTACATCGAGTCGAGGAGTGCTCCTGACGCTCCACCCCGCAAGACGCTGGTGCTGTCCGGTGGCACGTTTAGCGACATCGATGCGGGGGACGCAGCCAGCTGTGTGCGGCTTGAGGGCCTTCCATGGACGCCATCGGTTCGGGTCAGTACGTTTGCGGTTCCGCAGGCGGGCTTGCCGCTGGAGACAAGGGAGAGCCCGGAGCTGCGGCTGTGGGACTACGCAGACAGCGCCCCTGCAGGCGCGTTGGCGTTGATCAGGGGAACGGACCTCGATGAGGTCTACGCCAAGGTACGCGCGTGTGCTGGAGGCGATGCCAAAGGGCTACCGCTGGTGGTGGAACTGGACCTGGCAGCTGATGCGCCGGTGGGCGTGTTGCCGCGCGGTTACCCAACTATTGCAGCTGAGCAGGAGCGCAAGGGCTGGCTGCGCGATTTGGTCGAATGGTGGCAGCGCCGCGACTCGCAGTTGCAGGGGCGCATCCCCTACATTCATGGCAACCGTCTTCTCAAGTATGGCGGCAACATGGATCAGATGGCGCGGGTGACGAAGTTGCTGAAGGATCGCAACACCAGCAGAGCGATCGCGTTCCTTGTTGACCCACGACTAGATTTCATTGAAGAGCCCAAGCGGCAAGAGTTCGCGTCGTTCTGCATGGTTCAATTCATGAGACGGCAGGACGCTAGGGGAGGCGTGTTCATCGACGCAATTGGCTACTACAGGGCGCAGGAGATGAGTCAGTGGTGGCCCATTAACGTGGCCGAGCTCCGACATCTGCAGCTGCAGGTCATCGCCGGCGGCGTTCGAGCGCGCCCCGGGCGCGTCACAACGATGACGGCCGATGCGCGTGCAGATGATGCGCCGTCGCCGACGCATGCAGCAATGCCACTGGTTGATCGCTGGCTTGATCAGGCGCCCGAGAAGTTCTTCATCCTGGCAAGCGCTATGCAGGCGGGAAAGCTAGAGGGCAGGAGCGAGGCTGTAGGCAGGGAATGGCTGGATGAGTTAAAGACGCTGCAGCAGTCTGCGCATCGTCCCGCCCACGATGGGGGGCCCGTCGTTGCAATTGACGGTTTGGATCGGCTGGCTGCGTATCTCAGGGCCGGGAATGGCGGTTCTGGCGGCGCGAGCGGCGAGCTTGCCGACGTTCTGGACGAGCTGGCTCGCCACGCGGAGAAGAAGCCCGTTGATTTGAATGGCGCGGAGGGCTGGCTGCGCGTGATGGAAAGCTGCTTGGCTAGGGCAACCGACCTGAGCCGAAAGGCGCTTGGTGGGGAGCCGTCGCGTTGAGCACCGAACTGAACCCGTCTTGCCGAGATTCCGCGCGGGGTGGAATTTTTGGTGAGGGGCGGGTTTCAGTTGGTAGATCAATGAGCGGGGGGCGCGTTCGTTGACCACGCATCAGGAAATCTTCGTTTGGCACGATGCAAGCATTTGCGTCGCGCGGTTCAGTGCAAGCGCAGCTAGCGCCTTGCCTGAGGAGCGCGTGCTTGTCGCCGGCGAAAGCGTCGCCAGGCAGCTTGAGTTCGCCGCCGGCAGGGGCGCGGTGCGGCTGGCTGCGGGCGGCATCGCTCCTGGGGTATTGGGTCCGCTGTCGGTAGGGCAGTTCGACGAGCCAGTTTTTCCTGGTGGATTGGTGGGCAGCATTGCCCATGCGGGCGGTTGGGCGGCTGCGGCTGTGGGCTCCTCCAGCAAATTTCGATCGCTGGGTGTAGACCTTGATGACGCGCGCCGTATTACGTTGGCCGTCGCGCCCACCATCGCCCAGCCTTGGGAGCTGGACGCGATCATGGACATTGGGTGGGCAATCGACCCCGACCTGGCGGCCAACTTTGCCTTTTGCGCCAAGGAAGCGTTCTTTAAATGTCAGTGCACGCTGACCGGTAACCGGGACTTGTCTTTCCTCGACGTCGAGCTTGCACTTTCAGCCGATCGCCGCTTCCTCGTTCCGCGTCCCCACGAGGAAGAAGTCGCCCGTGCGTGCAGGGGCGTCTACATCGACGCGCGACCTACAGGCAACTTTAGGTTGGCCATAGCGCTGGCGCCGGTTGTTTGATTTTCGAACGAAAACCATGTACATTGTTGGAAAACCGAACGAAAGGGCGCCATGAAGAAGGCACTGACCAAGGCGGAGTTCGAGGCACTAGCGCCGACGCTTCAAGCCGAAATCGTTAAGGCAATTGAAGCGCAAGCTGCCGAGAGCTACATACCGGCGGCGCCCGAGAACACCGACGTGTTTGATGTTCCGGCCGTCGACTCCAAGACTGTCGCGAAACTGTCTCCGATGATCGAGGACAAGGTCGGACACAAGCTGAAACCGATCTGGATCAAAAAGGGCGGTTACGGGTCTGCCGAGGAGGCGGCGCAGCACGTCGTCGAAATGATTCGCGAGCACCACTACCAGGCGAGCCAGACCAAAGTGGTGCCGTTCGTTCAGAAGGAACCCGCGTGATGGAGGAGCGCCTTGCCCTTGCAGAGCGCCTGAAGACCGCGCGTGAGTATCTCGGTCTTTCTCAGCAGGAGGTCGCCGACCACCTGAAGATCTCGCGGTCGGCTGTCTCCATGATGGAGAGCGGGCAGCGCAAGGTAGTGACGCTTGAGCTCAAAGCTCTTGCGAGCCTGTACCAGCGACCCGTCGGCTATTTCACCGGCGAAGAGATTGCGCAAGAGCGACCCGAGGAGGTTGAGATGCTGGCGAGAAAGGCCGAGCAGCTCTCGCCGCAGGACCGCGAAGAGCTTCTGCGCTTCAGCGAATTTCTAATGCAGCGCGCTCAGGCGTCGAAGGGCCGTGGTGACAAAACGTGACGCCGTCCTGAATGGCACCATTAAGGCGACCGAGCTCCACAAGCAAATGGGCCTTAAGCAGGCGCTTGCAGATGGACAGGCTCCGATAGATGTGCTGAGTGTCATGCATCACCTTGGCCTGGCGGTCATTTTTCGGCCGCTCGAGGGCCTTCTCGGCGCCTATCTGCCATTGCCCGGTCTGGCGGGAATCATCATCACAACCAAGAGACCCCTCCAAGTTCAGCGATTCACCGCGGCACACGAGCTTGGTCACTACATGTTCCAGCACGTCGTTAGCACTGACAAGGAAGTTGGTTTCGCTGCACGCAGCTCGGCAAGGAAGTACGACCCTCAAGAAGTCGAAGCGGACGCGTTTGCTTCGGAATTCTTGATGCCCGTGTGGTTAATTGCCGCCCACGTTAGAAGGCAGGGGTGGACCATGAGGGAGCTGCAACAGCAGCCATACGTTTACCAGTTATCGCTTCGCCTCGGCGTCAGCTACGAGGCCTTGTGCTGGGCGCTGCAGGGCCACAAGCTTATCTCCCCGGAGATCGGAGACGACCTGCGAGCCCGGGAAGTGAAAGCGGCGAAGCAGGTCGCCGCAGGCGATGTCAAGCCAGCCAGCTGGTGGGCCGATGTGTGGACAGTGCGCGAGCAAGACAACGGCGCCACGTTGCTGGGCGGGCCAGAGGACCTGCTCGTGCTGAATCTGAAGGAGCACACGACCGCTGGATACAGGTGGGACCTTTCCGCAGCCGAAAAGTTGGGTCTAACCATCAAACAGGACACGCAGATGCCCGTGCCACCACTTGAAATTGGAGCTGTTCCCACCCGACGCGCGACCCTGCAAGGTGGAGTTGAAGGCACTCTATTGCTGGAGCAGCGTAGGGGATGGGAAGCGCGCGGAAACGCGGCCGCCTCACTCAGTTTTCAGCTCTCACTCCATGGCAAGGAGTCGTCAGGGCTTCCTCGGGTTGCAAGGTTAAAGCAGGCATGAGCTCGTCTGTGGGAGATATCGAGCCGGAGATTGATCTGCGGCAATACTGGGTGGGCGTGCGAGATCAAGGGATGCGCAGCTCGTGCTTGGCATGTTCCGCTAGCGACTGCCATACCTATGCACACGGCTTGGCTGACCCGCTGTCGGTCGAGCACCTGTTCCATTTGGCTTCCAGGCGTATGCCCGGAGGCAGCAGTAACGGTGGCCTTACCTTTGATGCGTTGGGCGAAGCGTTGAGAAGCGATGGCCAATGCCCCGAATCGCAATGGCGGTATTCGCAAACTACCCCGTCGCCTTGGGTTCCGCCAGACGGAATCACTGACCTCTGGCATGGGGACGCCGACTTCTCAACGCCAGGTGCCTCCGCAGCTCTAGTTTCGACTCTGAGGAGCGGAACGCCTGTGGTTCTCGCGGTTCGCATGCGCGAATCGTTCTTTGACGTGGCTGCACCTTCTTACATCATCGCGGATGCTGGAAGCTACGTTGGTGCACACGCGGTAGTTGCCGCGGGCTTCAGCAGAGAGTCGGCAGGGAGTGTACATATCCTCATCCGGAACAGTTGGGGGTTTCAATGGGGCTTTGGCGGGTATGCGTGGCTCCCGGCGTCATATGTCGAATCAAACCTACTTGGGTTTTCATCTGTTAAGGCGATCCAATCATGATCATTGCGAGCGGCACGACGAGAGCAGAGGCTTGGCTTGATGCCATCTCCAAAATCGACCCAAAGAACGACGAGGGACGGGCGTACAACGTTGTTGTAGAGATCGAGCAGCCTGCGCTCGCGACCGACAAGTCGCGGGAAGCTGAACGGCTTGTCGATGGCGCCCTCGTCGCGTCAGGCCAGCAGCCTCTGATCACTGTCGCAGAGACGATCTTCCCGATGACGGAGTACAGACAGGGCGGAATGGAAAAGGTGTTCCAGTATCCGACAAGGATCTTTCCGCACATCCGCGCGGCCAACGGCAATAGCTGGGGCACCTATGCGCTTCGCCTTGTACAGCGTTTCGACTCCAAAGGGCAGCCCTTCAATCCCTTGGAGACGATGCTTATTAAGATGCGCGAGCAACTTCATGGTAATCGCAAGCGGTGCTTCTATGAGTTGGATGCGACGATGCCCGTGGCAGAACTGAAGCTGTACGAGGCAGAGAAGGACAAACGGAAAAGCGTTGGGACGCAGTGTTTGAGCCATCTGAGCTTCAAGTTAGGCAAGGACGAAACCTTGTACCTGACCGCGATGTATCGCAGCCAGCACTTCATTGAAAAGGCGCTTGGCAACTACCGAGGGCTCGCTGCTTTGCAAGCCGCCGTTGCGAACGAATTGGGGCTCCGGTCTGGGCCGTTGGTGGTCCATGCCACCTATGCAACGTACGATGCGGACGCGGTCGGTGGTCCCGAACAGGCTAGCGCGCTTGTCGAAAGCGCCCGCCGGGCGCTCRCTGGGTAAAGGTGATCATGCATCTTGATGAGTATCAGCGGGAGGCAGCGAAGAATTCACGCGTCAATTGGAGTGATGCGCGATCTCGACATATCCCTGCGCTGGGGCTGCTGAGTGAAGTGGGCTCGCTGGCGGGAGAGGCAAAAAAGATCATCCGCGATGGCGCGGCTTACACCGACGGATTCAAGTGACCCTGCCTCGTTTCCACGTACACCAAGTCACGCAGCCAAGAGGCTGAGTTCCCTTTCGACAGGTGCAAGGTATCCGATTGCCGTGTGCATACGCACGCGGTTGTAGAAGCCCTCGATCCAGTCCACGATGTCCAGGCGAGCCTGCGCCCGAGTGTCGTAGCGTACCTGGTAGACCCTCTCGAC
>NZ_JBFUBW010000058.1:0-26445 GCF_056405555.1 Variovorax sp. P1_G12
TGAGCAGAAAGGCCGACTGCTGGGACAACGCAGCCATGGAGAGCTTCTTCAAGACGCTGAAAGTCGAGAGGGTCTACCAGGTACGCTACGACACTCGGGCGCAGGCTCGCCTGGACATCGTGGACTGGATCGAGGGCTTCTACAACCGCGTGCGTATGCACACGGCAATCGGATACCTTGCACCTGTCGAAAGGGAACTCAGCCTCTTGGCTGCGTGACTTGGTGTACGTGGAAACGAGGCAGGGTCAGTCCGCCTCGCGCATGTGATGCACGCTGCCTGGCGCGAACTCGTGTTCGTCCTTCCAGCCGCGCACGAAGAAATACGTGTCGAGATCCGTGCCGCGGCGCATGTACTTCGACAGCGCATGCTTCAACGCCACCGGCCGCCGGGTGCGCGAGCGCCGGGCCTCCAGGTAGGCATTGCCGAAGATCAGGAAGTCGAGCACCCAGGCGCCGAAGGTCGCGCGATCGAGCATCGGGTGCGGGATGAAGGTGCTCAGCAGGATGTTGCGCTTGAAGTAGATCGAGCTGCTGTGGTGCGTGCTCGCGCGAAACGACTTGGCCAGGCCCTCCCACGAAACAGGCGGCTCGAACCATCGGCCGTTCGACCAGCATTCGACGTAGTCCAGCAGATCGCGTCGGTCCATCACCGGCGTCGGTTCGCCGAAGGTGAAGGCCTCCATGCGTGCCGACGGGTCGGCAAGCGCTTGTGTGTCCATCAGGAAATCTCCATGAAGCCGCTGTTCGCGGCGGTGATGCCTTCCAACGGCTCGTTGTCGAGCGCATGCATGCAGGCCCAGGCGAGGTCGGCGTGGCCGGTCTCTTCGTTGCGGCCGGCCTCGAAGGTGATGTTTCGGCCGCTGGCCGTGAGGGTCTTGCGGATCGCCAGGAAGGCGTGCGCCAGGTCGACCCAGCCGGCGTCGAACTTCAGGCGCTTCTTGCCGATCACGCTCTTGGCCTTGAGCACCAGGCGTGTCTTGACGTCGAGCGAGTAGTTCAGCGCCTTGGCGGCCGGATAGAACTTGGTCACCAGCTGGTAGACGCCCTGCCCCAGCCCGGTGGTGTCGATGCCGATGAAGTTCACGTTGTAGCGCAGCGTGATCTGCCGGATCGCCTCGGCCTGGGCCTCGAAGTCGAGGCCGCGCCACTGCAGGCGCTCGAGCACCCGGAAGGTGCCGCCGGGCTTCTCGGGCGGCGCGAGCACCACGCAGCCCGCGGTGTCACCGGTATGCGAAGGGTCGTAGCCCACCCACACCGGCCGGTAGCCGAAGGGGCGCGAAGTGAAGGGCTTGTAGTCGTCCCAGTCCACCCACGAGTCGACCATGCAGTGCTGCAACTCCGACATCGGAAACACCGACTGCGTGTCGTCGATGAACCCGCACATCAGCAGGTTCTCGAACTCCTCGGGGTTGTACTCGAGGCGCAGTTCGTCGATGTCGAACAGGTCGCAGCCCCCGGCCATCGCGTCGAGGATCGTGACGATGTTGCGCCACACCTTGTCCTCACCCGTGAAGCCGCTGGCCAGCCGCGCGTGCGACAGGTCGAGCGCAATGCGCTGGTCCTTTGGCCGGCGCTTGTTGAAGCGGTCACCGCTCCAGTAGGCATAGGCCTCGTGCTGGATGCTCGATGGCGTCGAGAAGTAGGTCTTGCGCCACTGCTTGTGCATCGCCATGCCGCTGGCGACCTTGTTGAGCTCCTCGAATCGATGGGTCCAGAAAAACTCGTCGAAGTAGAAGTTGCCGTGATAGCCCTGCGCGGTGCGCGCGTTGGTGCCGAGGAAGTGGATCTGCGCGCCGTTCGACAGCACGATCGGGTCGCCCGTGAGCGCCACGCCGCAGGCCTCGAAGGCGAACTGAGTGATGTACTGCTTGAAGATGTGCGCCTGCGCCTTGCTGGCCGACAGGAAGATCTGGTTGCGGCCGGTCTGGATCGCGTCGGCCAGCGCCTCGCGGGCGAAGTACCAGGTCGCGCCGATCTGCCGCGACTTCAGGATCATGCGCGTGCGCTGGTCGGCATTTCGCAGCCAGATCTTCTGGTGCCCGAAGAGCGAATCACGGAAGGCGTCGAGCAGCTGCGCCGACTGGTCCTCGTCGAACACGTTGCGCTGCGGCTTCTTCTTCGGTGCCCTGTTGCGCCGCTCGATCGCCGGGTTGAGGTCAGCCTCCTTGCCTGTGGCCTGGTACTTGTGGACGCGCGCAAGCCGCTCGATCTGCCGGCCCAGCAGATCGATCTCCTTGAAGTCGCCGCCGGTCTTGCCGTCCTTGACGATGAGCTGCACCAGGCGCGCCTCGAGCGCCCCCTCGACCCGCTCGACCGGTTGCGCGTTGTCCCATTGCTCGGCATCCTTCCAGCCGTGCACTGTCGTCCGCGCAAGTCCGAGCAACTCCGCGATCGACGACACGCGCCACCCCTGCCAGTAGAGATGCCGCGCCTCGCGACGCTTCGCGGGCCCCGGCGCGGCGGCCGCCTCGGGCTTCTTCAGTTCGGCATCGGTGGTGGTCGGCATGGCCCCGAGGCTATGAGTGCGAACCGGGATTTGCGACAGGGCCGCGCCACTTCGGTTTGTAGATCGCCGATCTACAAGTGAATTGCGTTGAGCCGCACGCGGGGTGCGCGGACCATCGGGCCACAGCCCTCAACCGCACAACACCCATGGCCCAGAAATCCAAGTTCTTCCGCGTCGCCGTCGACGGCGCCACCACCGACGGTCGCACCATCGACCGCAGCTGGATCGAGCAGATGGCGCGCAACTTCGACCCCCAGAAATACGGTGCCCGCATCTGGCTCGAGCACATCCGCGGCATCTACCCCGACAGCGACTTCCGCGCCTACGGCGACGTCACCGCGCTCAAGGCCGAGGACGTGACCATCGACGGCAAGAAGAAGCTGGCCCTCTTCGCCCAGATCGAGCCGCTGCCCGACCTGGTCGCGATGACGACGAAGAACAAGCAGAAGGTCTACACCTCGATCGAGGTGAATCCGAAGTTCGCCGACACCGGCGAGGCCTACCTGGTGGGCCTGGGCGTGACCGACAGCCCGGCCAGCCTGGGCACCGACGTGCTCAGCTTCGCCGCGCAGAACCCGAAGGCCAATCCATTTGCCGCGCGCAAGCTCGACCCGGCCAACCTGTTCAGCGAGGCGATCGAGGTCACGCTGGAGTTCGAAGACGACACGCACGACGACGGCAAGGCATCGACCGCCCTCCAGAGCGTGAGGGACGCCATCGCCAAGTTCACCGGCCGCTTCAAGAAGCAAGACAGCGACGTCGGCGAACTGGTCGAAGCGGTCGGTGAACTGGCCGAGGCCTTCGGCACGCTGGCCGATCAGCATGGTGCGAACAGCAAGGCCACGGCCCGGCTCTCCAAGGACTTCGCCACCCTGCAAACCGCGCACACGGCGCTGCAGCAGAAGTTCGAAACCATCGACACCACCGACGCCGCGCAGCACGCGCACCGCCCCGCCGCCACCGGCGGCAACCCCAAGCTGCAGACCACTGACTGCTGAGCCGCACACGCATCCCCGGAGCCATCCATGCAAAACAACACCCGCCTCGTCTACAACCAGCTGCTGGACCGCCTCGGCGAACTCAACGGCGTGCCCAGCGCGCGCGAGCAGTTCGCGGTCGAGCCCAGCGTGCAGCAGACGCTGGAGACGAAGATCCAGGAGTCGAGCGAGTTCCTCGGCAAGGTCAACATCATCGGCGTCACCGAGATGAAGGGCGACAAGCTCGGCCTCGGCGTGAGCGGCCCGATCGCGAGCCGCACCAACACCGACGAGCGCGACCGTCAGCCGCGCTCGGTCGAGACGCTCGACGAACTGGGCTACGAGTGCAAGAAGACCAACTACGACACCTTCATCAAGTACGCCACGCTCGACGCCTGGGCCAAGTTCCGGGACTTCCAGACCCGGGTGCGCGATGTGATCGTCAAGCGCCAGGCGCTGGATCGCATGGTCATCGGCTTCAACGGCCTGCGCGCGGCCGCCAACACCGACCTGGTCGCCAACCCGCTGCTGCAGGACGTGAACATCGGTTGGCTCGAGCACATCCGCCAGGACGCCGCAGCGCGCGTGCTCGACTCGGGCGCCGCGGCGAACAAGATCACCGTCGGCGACGCCGGCGACTACAAGAACCTCGACGCCCTGGTCTACGACGCCTACCAGACGCTGCTCGACCCCTGGTTCCGCAACGATGGCGGCCTGGTCGCGATCGTCGGCCGCAACCTGATGCACGACAAGCTGTTCCCGCTGGTCAGCGAGCCCTCGGCGCCGACCGAAATGCTCGCCGCCGACATCGTGCGCAGCCAGCGCCGGCTGGGCGGCCTGCCGGGCATCACCGTGCCCTACTTCCCCGAGAACAAGGTGCTCATCACGCGCTACGACAACCTGTCGATCTACTGGCAGCAGTCGGCGCGCCGCCGCACCATCGTCGACAACGCCAAGCGCGACCGCATCGAGAACTACGAGTCGAGCAATGACGCCTACGTGGTCGAGGACTACGGCCTGTGCGCGCTGATCGAGAACATCGAGATCGCGGGCTGAGCGCCATGCGCCAGACCCCCGCCCAGCGCAGCCTCCAGCGCAAGCTCGCCACCCTCGCCTCGGCCTCCGCGGCGCCGGGCGGCGAGCTGCGAGGCAGCGCCTACGAACTCATGCTCGCGCAGCTGGCCGAGCACCGCCGCTCGCTCAAGGCCATCCAGTCCATCGAGCGCAAGATCGAGGCCAAGCGCCAGTTCCTGCCCGACTACGACGCCTGGATCGACGGCGCACTGACCGGCGGCCAAGGCGCCCAGGACCAGGTGCTCACCACCGTGCTGATCTGGCACATCGACGCCGGCAACTACCGCCGCGCGCTGGAGATCGCGCAGTACGCGGTGCAGCACGACCTGTCGCCGCCCGACCAGTACGACCGCAGCCTCGGCACCATCCTGATCGACGAGTTCGCCGCCGCGGCGCTCAACGGCCAGATGAACAACGCGGACGCGCGTGACCTGCTGCCCCAGGTGCTGCTCGGCACCCAGGACCTCGACGCGCCCGACCAGGCGCGCGCCAAGCTGCACAAGGCCATGGGCTACGCGCTGATCGGCAAGACCGGCCCGGCCGACGTGGACTTCGACGCCGTCGCGGTGAAGGACGCGCGCGTGGCGCTCGACCACCTGCAGCGCGCCCTTGCCCTGTTCGACCAGGTCGGCGTGAAGAAAGACATCGAGCGCCTGGAGCGCCGGCTGAAGAAGCCGGACCCGCCCCCGGCGCCGTAACCAGTCCGGACCCCGGAACCCCGGCGGCTCGGGCTGATTCCTGAAGGCCACCCGCCCCACGGATGACGCCCGACCACCGCCGACCTTCTTTTGGACCTTCGCCCGCCGCGAATCTCATGAGCTTTCTTGCCAATCCTCCCACCCCGGCACCGGCCGCCGAGAAGCCGCTGGCGAACGACGGCTGGTTCCCGGACATCGACCTCGTCGAGCTGCGCGCCACGGCGCGGCTCGACGGCACCGTCACCGCCGATCGCCTGCGCTACAGCGCGCTCGCGGCCATCACCAGCATCAACGACGAGTTGGCCGGCTACAAGGCGGCGCAGCAAGCCCTCGGCCACGCCACGCTGAATGAAGTGCCAGGCACACGCATCGCCGATCACCCCATCCAGGTCGTGCGCTACCAGCGCGCCGTCTACAGCTACGTGCAGGCCGACCTGGTCGAGCGCTACCGCGACTTCGACACCACCGGCGCCGGCGACAAGGCCGCCGACAAGCTCGAAGCCCGCGCCAACGACCTGCGCCGCGACGTGCGCTGGGCGATCTCCGACCTGCTCGGCATCCGCCGCACCACCGTGGAGCTGATCTGATGCAGGCGCGTGCGATGCAAGGCGACACGCTCGACCTGCTGTGCTGGCGCACGCTCGCCCGCACCGACATCGTCGAAGCCACCCTCGCCCTGAACCCCGGCCTGGCCGACCACGGCCCGGTGCTGCCCACCGGCCTGCTGGTGGAACTGGCCCCACCCGCCACCACCCACACCCGCTCCACCGTGAGCCTCTGGGACTGACATGCAAGACTGGGTCAAGAAACTCTTTGCCGAGCCCTCGACGCTCGGCATCATCGTGTCGAGCGCCGTGGTCGGCGTGGTCGCCGGCGTTGCGCAGGGCGTGGTCGAGAAGCGCCACGGCGGCTGGGGCGGCTTCGCCCGCGCCGTGCTCACCGGCACCGCGGTCGCGGTCATCGTCGGCCTGGGCATCGAGGACTTCATCGCCTCCGAGACGGCGCGGCTGGCGATCGTCGGCGCCTGCGCCGTGATCAGCGAAGACATCTGGGCCGGCCTGAAGGCGATGGGCAGCGCGATGCGCCGCGACCCGCTGGGCTTCGTGGCGCGAGTGATCGACGCCGTGCGCGGCCGCGGCCAGGCAACGCGCAAGCCCGACCCTGCAGAGCCACCGGCGAACGACGATCGAGGGCGGCCGTGATGAAGATGCTGGTCGAGTTCGACTTCCAGAACGCCGCACGCGAGCTGCGCTGCGCCGTCGCTGCGGTCAAGGCGGTGTGCGAGGTCGAGGCGCCCGAAGGCGGCTTCGACGCCGAAGGCCGTCCGCGCATCCTCTTCGAGGGCCACAAGTTCAGCGCCGCCACCGGCGGCCGTTACGACCGCTCGCACCCCACGCTGAGCTACCCGACCTGGACCCGGGCGCACTACGCCCGCGGCCCCACCGCGGATGCCCGCAACGCCGGCGAGCACCAGCGCCTGCAGGCGGCCACCTTCCTCGACCGCCCGGCGGCCCTGGCGTCGGCCAGCTGGGGCAAGTTCCAGATCCTGGGCGCCAACTTCAAGGCCTGCGGTTTCGCGTCGCTGCAGGAATTCATCAACGCGATGTATGCCAGCGAAAGTACGCAGCTCGACGCCTTCATTCGATTCGTGAAGCACGAGCAGCTCGACGACGAAATGCGCGAGCTGCGCTGGGCCGACTTCGCGCGCCGCTACAACGGACCGCGCTACGCCGAGAACAACTACCACGGCAAGCTCGCGGCGGCCTACCGGAGGCATGCGTGAGCTGGGCCGCCATCGCCAGGCGCAGCTTGCCCGCGCTGCTCTGGGTTGCGCTCGCCATCGGCTGGACCGCGGCCACGTACCGCTTCGGCAGCCAGGCCGGCCGCGCCGGGGTGCAGGCCGCCTGGCAGGCCGAGCGCACCGACAACGCCCGCGCGGTCGCGAATGCGATCGAACGCCAGCTCGACGCCGAGCGCGCGCTGGGCGTCGAGCTCGGCAGCCGGGATCTTCAGCACCGAAAGGAACTCGCCGATGTGCAAAGGAAGCACGATGACTTTGTGGATGGCGTGCGCAGTGGCGCTATCCGGGTGTCAATCCCCGTCCGCACCCCCGCCTGCCGCCCCGCGGGCGATGCAGCTGCCGCCGCTGCCGGCCCACCTGCAGAAGCGCGAGCCGAACTTGAGCCAGCGGCTGCAGCAGCTCTTGCAGCCATCGCCCGCGACGGCGACAGCGCCATCGTCGACCTCAACGCCTGCATCGACCGCTACAACGACGTCCGCGCCGCCGCCCGCGCCCTGAGCGATGCGCAAACCCCATAGCCTGCGCGCGCACCTGACGGCCGCCTCGCCCGAGCTGCAGCGCGAGCCCGACAAGCTCGCCATCTACGTGCGCGAGGGCCGCCTGGTCGCGGCCGGCGCCGCGACACTCTCCTTCGAGTACCGCTACACGCTCACCGCCGTGCTGCTGGACTACGCGGGCCCCGCCGACGCGATCATGGTGCCGCTGCTGGCCTGGCTGCGCGACCATCAGATCGAGATCCTGGAGAACCCGACGCTGCGCGACAAGAGCGTGCGCTTCGAGGTGGAGTACCTCAACAAGGAAACCGTCGATATCCAGATCGAGATCGACCTGACCGAGGCCGTCGTCGTTGCGCCTGGCGTCGAGACATGACAGGCGGCGATCCACTGATCGCGCTGGAGGACTGGGTCGCGCCCTTGATCGCCCGGCTCGCGCCGGCCGAGCGCCGGGCGCTCGCCCGCAAGGTCGGACAGGACCTCCGACGCAGCCAGGCCGCGCGCATCGCCAGCCAGCGCAACCCGGACGGGAGCGCCTATGCGCCACGCAAGGCCGGCAAGGCGCGGCAGCTGCAGGGGCGCATTCGGCGCGGGATGTTCGCCAGGATGAGGACCGCGAAGCATCTGCGGCTGCAGACGGACGAGCAGGCGGCGAGCATTGGCTTTGTGGGTCGCACGGCGCGCATCGCGCGGGTGCACCAGGAAGGTCTGCGCGACGAGGTCGAGGCCGGGGGACCGACCTACGCGTATCCATTGCGAGCGCTGCTGGGCCTGGCCGATGTGGATCGGGAGCGGATCAAGTACCTGCTTCTGGAACACCTTATGGAAGATCGTTAGGCAGGTCCATCGCTTGGCGCCGAGCGAACTGATCGACCTTCAGCGATGCGACGATGCAGTCACTCGATGTGCATTGGCCTCATGCCGATCCAACTCTTTATCCGTGCTGCATCCCGGCTGCCAGTCCTCGGATTCCTAAGTTAACTTCCGCACCATAGAAGCACACCGCCCCGAGGCGACCACCTCCTTCCCGAAACATCGGTTAAATTGATCGGTCGTAGAAATTAGATACTGAGGCGGGGGTCCTTTCGAGTCAGTCGGATCCCTTCGCCCTGTATCGCGTGAGCCACCAATCTGACGAGGAGCTATGAAATACGTCCCAAGAGGAGATGTTAAAGAGCCTGAGACGCTATCGACCCCTGCTGTCCAGGATGCAATCTCCGAGTTGCAAGCCCATTTCAAACTGCCAAATGACCTGCGTCTTACCCGTAGGCCACCATTGCACTACGACCTGTGGTTCAACCGCCCAGTAGAGCAGCACCTGAGAACACTGTTTCACAACAAATGTGCCTACTGTGAGACCTCGATTCCAAGCGAGATTTCTGACATCGTGCAACACCATCGGCCGCTCATGAATGCCAGAGGCGGCCACGGCACACAAGGCATGCCCAGTGCGGATCACTACGCATGGTATGCCTATGAATGGCGCAATCTCCTGCCAGTGTGCTTACCGTGCTCTCGCTCAAAGAGCAACCACTTTCCCACGAGAAAGAAGCGCGTTACCCCGTTCACTCCTTGGCAAGATGCCAACAAGACGGAGGCCCCGTTTCTGCTTGATCCCTGCGAAGACCACGGATTTCGCCATCTGACCTTCCGCTCCAACGGATACTGCGATGGTCTCACACCGCAAGGCAGCAAGACGATCGAAGTCCTTACGCTGAATCGTCCAGCGTTGGTCGAATCCCGGGGTCGCCTCTTCAGCAATGCTCTCGACCTTCTCGCACTTCTGCGCACAGGCAAGCTGAATCAGCACGGAGAAATGCTAGGGGTATTTTTCGCACCGGACGCGGAGCACGTTGGTGCGATCTGCAATTGGTTGGGCGCCCCGCTTGAGAAATTCCTGCACCGGACCTTTGAGACACGATCATATCCAAATGCGATTCCAAAACAACTGGTTGCGTTCACTGAGCGCGCGCTTAGTACAGAATGGATAGCCTACCGGAAAGCAATTGACCAAGGACGCGGACGCATCGGAAATATCGAAGATGAAACGTCGACTCCAGGGCGGGATGCTTTCACAACGCGAGTTGCCACGCTGGCGCAACTCAGCGCTCGCGTAACCCGTCTCAGAATCAAGAATTTCAAGGGCATCGACTCTATCTCAGTCGAGCTTTCTCTCGCCGACTCGACTGCAAGAGGAACAGTTCCATCTGCTGTCTTTCTCGGTGAGAACGCTACAGGGAAGAGTTCCATCCTTCAGGCGCTCGCTCTCGTGCTGATGGGATCGCAGCTTCGGAGGCAAGTGCGCATCGAGCCAAGCCGATTCTTGCAGCTTCGCCCGGCCGAACTAACTAGCGAAGACGAAGACGAAGACAAAGACACGACGGTGGTCGTGGAGTTCGACACCGGCGCAACCAACATGATTCGCATCAATCGCGCGGGCCAACTGACTCAGGATGCTGGCCCCGGCCCATTGGTGCTCGCCTATGGGGCCCATCGCATCTTCGGGCACGAGGACACAGCGCCCTTGAAATTTCGGCGGGGGGCTAGCCTCCGCTCACTGTTCCATCGCACTCAGGCGATTCCGCACTCATCGAAATGGTTGGCATCGTTGGGTGAAAGTGGCTTTCAGGCAGTCGCTCGCGCAATGCGCGAAATACTCGCGTTGGGACCTCTGGACGACATCCACCGAAACAGTTCGGGTGAAGTAATGATCAGCACCCATGGCAGAAAAGTGCCACTGGATCAAGTAAGTGACGGCTACCGTGCCCTATTCGCCATGGGGTTGGACATCATGCGAAACATGGTTCGACACTGGGGAAACTTAGAAGACGCTCGTGGCGTAGTCTTGATCGATGAGATTGAGATTCACCTACATCCACGCTGGAAGATGCAGGTGGTCGGTGCGCTTCGCCGAGCAATGCCCCAAGTGCAGTTCATCTTCACGACACATGATCCGCTGTGCTTACGCGGCATGCTTCATGGGGAAGTGCACGTTCTCGTTCGCGGGGAGCGTGGTCAAGTTCACGAAATGACAGGATTGCCGAATGTGCGAGGAATGCGTGCCGAACAATTGCTTACCTCGGAGTTCTTCGGACTTGCGAGCACCTCGGACCCGGACGTCGCGCGAGAGCTGGATGAACTGGYATTATCAGCGCCATCGGGGTCATCCAAAGAGGAGGTGCAAGCGCGCCGGTTTTCGAGCCAGTCGAGCGCATTCATGCTGATTGGGGACACGCCAACTCGGCAAGTCGTCAATGAGGCCCTTCGACTGCACATCATCGAACAACTGCAATCAAAAACGTTGGATCGCGCGAAGGTCCGTCAAGATGCCGTGCAGCAGATCCTAGACCGACTTCGAGCCCAAGACCGAAAGCAGCCAGAATGAGGTGGGTCGATCGATCTCTGGTCAAGGAGCCCCCATCGTTGGCAAAGGCAGGAGGAAAGGCTGAGCGGGAAATGCTCCGCGCGAAGCGACATTTTTCCGCGACTAATGCGACCATTGCGACTCTCTGTAAGACGATATCGAACCCTCAGCCTGCCACGAGTGGTAAGACCGTGGCAAAGGGAGCGGCGGCAAAAAAGATAAAGAAGAAGGCCTTCAACTTCAGTGCTTACAAAGCCGACGATGTAAAGCTCGCGCTCGAAGAACTTTTCCACAAGAAGTGTGCCTACTGCGAGTCGAAATACAGCGCTGTGGTATCAGTGCAAGTGGAGCACTTTCGGCCCAAAGGACGGGTAGATGGAGAGCCGAATCACACTGGATACTGGTGGTTGGCAGCGACTTGGACCAATCTTCTTCCGAGTTGCGTTCATTGCAACGGCACTGAGTACCACGAGATTCGCCAGTTTGCATCGGAACCAGCTTATGACCAAGCGACTCAAGGAACGGCCTACAAGCTTGGCAAATACGATTGCTTTCCTATCAGTGGAAAGCGTGCGCTAAACAATGGAGACGATTTAACTGCAGAAGATGCACTTCTCATAGACCCAACACGACAAGACCCGGCGCAACACTTGCAGTGGGTCATTGAAAACGGCTTGAGCCTAGTTGCCCCGAGGAAGGTGAACGCAACCTGGGATCCCTACGGATGGGCCACTTACCGCGTGTTCGGTCTGAATCGGCAAGGGCTCGTAGAGATGCGAACGGACCTCATGCTTCAGGTCATCAACACGCTTGAGCGCGCGGAGAAATGGCTCACCAAGGCGGCGACGATGGTGGCAGGAGAGGACCGCAAGTGGAACATCGACCAGGCATTTGATCTCATTGCCTCGTTGGAGCCTTTGGCTGCGCCAAGCCAGCCCTATTCGGCAATGGTCCGATCGCTGCTGGACGAGAGTAGGCAACGACTCTTCGGCAAGTTCTCGCCTTTATTGGCAGCAGTTTCTGTTGTCGATGGTGTTCACTCGTGAGATCCAGATGAACGCCTGGACTGGATAAGTTCTCCACGCGCCAGCGATGCCGCCCTCTGCCGCGACTCCCGTGCGATTGGCAGTGGTTGGCCAAAGATCACTTTCGTTTGTGGATCGTCGATCTACAAGCGGATTCGCGTGCGTCGCACGCCCTCGCTCGGCACCATTGCTGCATGGTCGACCAAGGCGCAAGCACCACAGAACTCATCCGCTGCATCGAGAACATCGTGCGAGCCGGCGCGGTGCTCCAGGTCGACCACGGCACCGCACGCTGCCGCGTCCAGTCCGGCGGCCTCACGACCAACTGGCTCCCCTGGATCTCGCTTCGCGCCGGTGACATCCGCCGCTGGTCGCCGCCCTCGCCCGGCGAGCAGTGCATCGTCCTCTCGCCCGGCGGCAACATGGCCTCGGCCTTTGTCCTGGTCGGCGTCTTCAGCGACGCAATCGCCGCCAACGGCGCCACCGGCGACGTGGAGCGCACCACCTACCCCGACGGCGCCGTCGTCGAGTACGACCACGCCCGGCACGCCCTGACGGCCTCCCTGCCCGCCGGCGGCACCGCCGACATCACGGTGCCCGACTCGGTCACCGTCCGCTGCAAGACCGCCGACGTGACCGCCAGCGACAGCGCCACGGTGCATTCACAGCAGATCACCCTCGACGCCCCCAAGACCATCGCCACCGGCGAGTTGCTCGTGAAGGGCCTGCTCACCWATGCCGCCGGCCTGGTCGGCGGCGGCACGGGCCCTGGCGGCGCGGTGGCGGTCATCCACGGCCCGGTCGAGGTCCGCAACGGCAACCTCACGCTGCCCGGCAACGACGTGATCGCCCAGGGCATCAGCCTGGCCAACCACCAGCACGACGGCGTCGCCAAGGGCGGCGCCCTCACAGGCAAGCCGGCATGAGCGGCATGCACCGAACCACCGGCCGCGCGATCGACGGCCTCGAGCATCTGCGCCAGAGCATCGCCGACATCCTGGGCACGCCCATCGGCAGTCGCCTCATGCGCCGCAGCTACGGCAGCCAGCTGCCCGAGCTGATCGACCAGCCCGACAACGGCACCACCCGCGTGCGCGCCTACTCGGCCATCGCCGGCGCCCTGATGAAGTGGGAGCCGCGCCTGCGCCTCTCGCGCGTGCAGCTCTTCAGCGGCACCCGGCCCGGCCAGGTGGTGCTGGAGATCGATGGCATCTACACGCCGCCCGGCGTCGCCGCCAGCGTGCTGGCCCTGCGCGTGCCCATGCAGATGAGGGCCGCGGCATGAGCATGGACCTCACGCTGCTGCCCGCGCCCCAGGTCATCGAGCCGCTCGACTACGAGGCCATCCTGCGCAAGCTGCTCGAACGCTTCCGGGAGCTGCACCCCGCGTTCACGCTGCTGCTCGAGTCCGACCCCGCCATGAAGCTGCTGGAGGTCATGGCCTGGCAGGAGCTGCTGATGCGTCAGCGCATCAACGCCGCCGCCCGGGCCAGCCTGCTGGCCTACGCGGTCGGCGCCGACCTGGACCACCTCGCGGCCAACCTGGACGTGCGGCGCCTCGTGGCCACGCCGGCGCGCCCCGAGGCCGTGCCGCCCGTGGCGGCCGTCTACGAGAACGACGACCGCCTGCGCGAGCGCACCCAGGCGGCGCTGGAAGGCATCACCACCGCCGGGCCGCGCGAGAGCTACCGCTTTCATGCGATGACGGCCAGCGCCCACGTGGCCGATGCCGGCGTCGACAGCCCCGAGGCCGGCAGCGGCAAGGTGCGCGTGACCGTGCTCGCCGACAACGCCAGCGGCATCGCCGACCCGGCGCTGCTCGACACCGTGCGCCGCGCCCTGAGCGCCGAACACATCCGCCCCCTGTGCGACCTGGTCACCGTGCAGTCGGCCAAGATGATCGACACCGGGATCGTCGCGGTGCTGCACCGCAAGAGCGGCCCAGCCGGCGAGATTGCCGCCGCCACCGCCCGCGGCGCGCTGGCCGCCTGGCTGCCCAAGATCCGCCGTCTGGGCGCGGGGCTGCCGCGATCGGGCATCGACGCCGCGCTGCATCAGCCGGGCATCGACCGGGTGGTGATCGTCTCGCCCGCCGAAGACATCCTGTGCGACGCCACGCAGTGCGTGCGCGTCACCGCGACCACCGTCACCGAGGTGCTGGTCCATGACTGATGCCCGCCTGCTGCCGCCCAACCGCAGCGCGCTGGAGTCGGCGCTGGCCGCGGTCTCCACGCTCGCGCTGGACACCACCGGCCTGCGCCACCTCTGGCACGCCCGCGACTGCCTCGCCGAGGCGCTGCCCTGGCTCTCGTGGACGCTGACCGTCGAAGGCTGGAGCGACGCCCGCAGCGACGACGCGCGCCGCGCCGTCATCCTCGACAGCATCAACATCCACCGGCGCAAGGGCACGCCCTGGGCCATTCGCGCACTGATTCGGGCGCTGGGCTTCGGCGAGGTCACGATCATCGAGCGCATCGGCGGCGTCACCCACAACGGCGCGGTCTCGCGCAACGGCGAGTACCCGCGCGCGCCGCTCAGCGCGACCTGGGCCACCTACCGCATCGTGCTCGAGCGGCCCATCACCAACCAGCAGGCGGCGCGCATCCGCGCGCTGCTGCCCGCCGTCGCGCCCGCACGCTGCGTGTGCCTGGGCCTGCGCTATGCCGCCGTGGTCCACAGCCACAACGGCGCCATGCGCCGCGACGGCTCGTTCAACCGCGGAAGCGCCTAGGCGCTGCATCACCTCCATGGCCCACCTCACCGAATCCGACGTCTGGGAAGACGGCATCTACCAATGGGAAGAAGACGACCCCGTGCTCGGCGGCCCGAGCGGCATCGACAACGTGCCGCCGCGCCAGCTCGCCAACCGCACGCGCTACCAGCGTGTGCGCAACGTCACCGCCTGGGTGGCGGCCTTCGCCTACCCGGTGGACGCCTTCGTGGCGCACGGCGACACCACCTGGAAGAGCATCGCGCCCAGCCTGGGCGTTCCGCCCGGCAGCGATGGCACCCGGTGGGTGCGCTGGGCCCACACCGCGAAGGAGATCTCGGCACTGCTGGGCACCGCCGTGGCCGCGCACGAAGCGCTGGACGACCCGCACCCGGTCTACGCGTTTCGCGGCGCCTTCGCCACGGTGCCCAAGACCCATGTCGGCCACGTCATCACCGTCACCGCGCCGCACCTGCGGCAGATGGTGTGGAGCGGCAGCGCCTATGTGCGCGCGCCCTGGCACCAGCCCGGGATGGTGCAGTACAGCTACGACAACCCAGCCAGCATTCCGGGCTACCTGCCGATCCGCGGCGACGTGGCCTACAACCAGGCCAACTACCCCGACCTGGTCGCACGGCTCGGCCTCTCGGGGGCAGGCACCTTCTCGCTCGTCGACCTGCGCGGCGAGTTCATCCGCTGCCTGGACAACGGCCGCGGCGTGGACGCAGGCCGAGCCCTCAGGTCGTTTCAGAAGGCGACGCTGGTCGGCGGATATGACGACAACACGGACGCGATCAACATCTCCTTCCTGGCCGGCAAGGCCACAGGCCTCGTCGACTACGGAAGCGACGCCGTGCTCCCCGCGCTCTACCCCGGGGCCGGCCCCGTCTATAGCGCCAACACCCCCCCAGTGGCGGCGCCATTCAACGGCGGCTTTTTCTCGGCGACCCGGCCGCGAAACGTCGCGTTGACCGCCTGGGTCAGCTACTGAAGCCCCGAGGCCGGCACATGACCAAGACCATCTACCTGATCGACCCCGACACCCGCGTGCTGCTGGGCAGCTCGCCGCATCCGCTCGACCCGGTCGAGACCGAGCGCGAGGGCAAGCCCGTCCACGCGCTGCTCAACCCCGCCCTCGCCACCGATGTGGCGCCGCCGCCCGTGCCGGCCGGCATGCGCGCCGTGCTGGTCGACCGCAGCTGGGTGCTGGAGGAGCTACCCCCCACGCCGCAGCCCGCGGCGGCGCCGGAGCCCCCGGCCCCGACCCCGCCTCGCGAGCCCAGCTTCGAAGAGCGCCTGGCCGCGCTGCGCGACCGGGTGCAGGCGCACCTCGACGCCACGGCGCGCGCCTGCGGCTACGACGACATGAAGACCGCCGTGACCTACGCCGAAGAGCCCGCGGTGCCCAAGTTCCAGAACGAAGGCCGGGCGCTGCGCGCCTGGCGCTCGCTGGTGTGGGACGCCTGCTACGCGCTGCTGGCGCGCGTGCAGGCCGGCGAGGCCGAAGAACCCACCCCCGAGGCCCTGGCCGACCTGCTGCCCCGCCTGATCGTGCCGCCGCTCGAGCAGCCGGCCGCATCCGCTGCAACCGCTGCACCCGCCGCATCCGCCTGACGCCATCCGCCGACCACCACTTCCACAGGAGCACCCCCATGTCCCTCACCGACTACCACCACGGCGTGCGCGTCCTCGAACTCACCGAGGGCACGCGGCCCATCCGCACCATCCAGACCTCCGTGATCGGCCTGGTCGCCACCGCGCCCGATGCCGACCCACTCGCCTTCCCGCTCGACACGCCGGTGCTCATCACCAACGTCTACGCCGCCCTCGCCAAGGCCGGGACCTCGGGCACGCTCGCGCGCACGCTGCAGGCCATTGCCGACCAGGCGCGGCCCGTCACCATCGTGGTCCGGGTCGCGCCGGGCGAAGACCAGGCAGCCACCACCACGCACGTGCTCGGCACCGTCTCGACCCAGGGCAGGTACACGGGCATGAAGGCCCTGCTGGCGGCGCAGGCCGTGCTCGGCATCAAGCCGCGCATCCTGGGCGCGCCGGGCCTCGACACGCAACCGGTGGCGGCCGGTCTCGCCAGCGTCGCGCAGCAGCTGCGCGGCTTCGCCTACGTCGGCGCCTGGGAGTGCCAGAGCGTCCCAGACGCCATCGCCTACCGCAAGGAATTCGGCGCCCGCGAACTGATGGTGATCTACCCCGAGTTCCAGAACTGGGACAGCAGCGCCAACGCCCGTGCCAACGTACCCGCGGCCGCCTGCGCGCTCGGCCTGCGCGCCAAGATCGACAACGACACCGGCTGGCACAAGACGCTCTCGAACGTCGCGGTCAACGGCGTGCTCGGCATCTCGAAGGACATCTACTGGGACCTGCAGAACCCGGCCACCGACGCCGGCGTGCTCAACGCGGCGGACGTCACCACACTGATCAACAGCAACGGCTACCGCTTCTGGGGCTCGCGCACCTGCAGCGACGAGCCGCTGTTCGCTTTCGAGTCGGCCACCCGCACCGCCCAGGTGCTGGCCGACAGCATCGCCGAGGCGCACATGTGGGCGGTCGACAAGCCCATGCACCCGAGCATCGTGAAGGACATCCTCGAAGGCGTGAACGCCAAGTTCCGCGAACTGAAGGCCGGCGGCTACCTGCTCGACGGCTCGGCCTGGTACGACGAGGAGATCAACCAGAAGGAGACGCTCAAGAGCGGCAAGCTGGTGATCGACTACGACTACACGCCGATCCCGCCGATCGAGGACCTGAGTTTTCGCCAGCGCATCACCGACCGCTACTTCGCCGACTTTGCCGCGCGCGTCGCCACGGCCTGACCTGTTGAACCACGAAGGAACACGCCATGTCCCTCCCCCGCAAGCTCAAGAACTTCACCCTCTTCAACGACGGCCGCGCCTACCTGGGCGAAGTGCCCGAAGTCACGCTGCCCAAGCTCACCCGCAAGACCGAGGACTACCGCGCCGGCGGCATGAACGGCCCGATCAAGGAAGACCTCGGCATGGAAGGCCTGGAGCTGCAGTGGACCGCCGCCGGCTACCTGCGCGACCTGTTCGGCCAGTGGGGCGCGGCCCGCCACGACGCCCTGCTGCTGCGCTTCGCCGGCGCGCTGCAGGACGCCGGCACCGGCAACGTCGGCGCGCTGGAGATCGTGGTGCGCGGACGGCATACCGAGATCGACCCCGGCACCAGCAAGGCCGGCGACCTCACCGAGATCAAGGTGACCAGCGCGCTGAGCTACTACAAGCTGAGCATCGACGGCAGCACCGTCATCGAGATCGACCTGGTCAACATGGTCGAGTACGTGGACGGCCGGGATCTGATGGCTGACATCCGTGCGGCGATCGGCCTGTGAACCCCAACCACCTCAGCGAGACAGCCATGGACGACCTGAACGACACCACCGCCAACACCATCACCCTCGACACGCCCCTCCGCCGCGGCGACACCACCATCGAGCGCATCACGCTGCGCAAACCGAAGTCCGGCGAGCTGCGCGGCATCTCGCTCACCGACCTGCTGCAGATGGACGTGAACGCCCTGTGCACCGTGCTGCCGCGCATCAGCACGCCCATGATCCTCAAGCAGGAGATCGGCGACATGGACCCGGCCGACCTGGTGCAGATCGGCACCATGGTGTCGGGTTTTTTGCTGCCGAGGGCAGCGCTGGCCTCCATCTCCCCGAGCGCGTAGAGGACGCCATGGCGGATCTGGCGGTGATTTTTCATTGGGGGCCATCGGAAATGGCTGATTTCTCGCTCGAAGAGCTGATGGCCTGGCGCGAGCGCGCCCGCGAGCGGCACGAAGCGCAGGACTGACCCTACGATGGCTCTCCATGTTCCTCACCATCCTCATCGTCATCCTGGCCGCGCTCGCCATCGTGGTGTGGATCGGTGCGCTGCTGTTCCCGCTCGGGATGCTGTCGGGCGTCTGGGCGTACGAAAGCGCCAAGGAGCATCGCGCCAGGGCCGAAGAGATCGAAGCCCTGCTCGCCGAAGACTGACCCGCAGCGGAGGCGCCCTTGGCCTCCAATGACCTGCGGCTGCAGGTCATCCTGCAGGCCATCGACAAGGCCACCGCGCCGCTGCGGCAGATCAAGAATGCGAGCGGCGACGCCGCCCGCGTGCTCAAGGAGACCCGCGCCAGGCTGAAGGAACTCGACGAGCAGCAGAAGGCCGTCGGCCAGTTCCGCGAAGTCCGCACCGGCCTGCGCAGCACCGCCACCGACATGCAGGCCGCGCAGGCCCGCGCCCGGCAGTTCGCCCAGCAGATGGCGCAGACGGCCACCCCCACCAAGGCGCTGACCCGCGACTTCAACGCCGCGCGCAAGGAGGCCGCCGCCCTCGGCGAGCAGTTCCAGCGGCAGCAGCAGCGCGCCCAGCAGCTGCGCGACCGCCTGGCCACCGCCGGCATCAGCACCAGCGCACTCGGCACGCACGAGCGGCGTCTGCGCGGCGAGATCGAGTCCACCACCGCCTCGATCAATACCCAGACGGCCGCCCTGCGGCGCCAGGGCGAGCAGCAGCGCCGCGCCGCCCAACTCAAGGCCCAGCACGGCAAGGCCATGCTCCACACCGGCATGGCCGCCGGCGCCGGCTACGGCGCCTACGCGGCCGGCTCGCGCGGCGTGCAGGCGGTGCTGGGCCCTGTGCAGAGCTTTGCGGCGCATGAGGACGCCATGCTCGGCATCGCCCGCCAGGTGCCCGGCGCGCGCGACGAGCTGGGCCAGCTCACGCCGGTGTACCGCGCCATCGAGGAGCAGGTGCGCGCGCTGAGCCACGAGATCCCGATCGCCACCACCGAGATCGCCGAGATGGTGACCGCCGCCGCGCGCATGGAGGTGCCGACCGACGAGCTGCAGAGCTTCACCCGCACCGCCGCGATGATGGCCACCGCCTTCGACGCCGTGCCCGGCGAGATCACCGAGGCCATGGGCAAGGTGGCGAAGAACTTCAAGATCCAGCTCACCGAGATCGAGGGCCTGGCCGACTCCATCAACTTCCTGGACGACAACGCCATCAGCAAGGGAAGCGACATCATCGGCTTCCTGAACCGCACCTCGGGCGTGATCTCGACCGTGGCGATGTCGGCGCGCGATGCCGCCGCGCTCGGCTCCACGCTGCTGACCCTCGGCGAGCGAGAGGAAACGGCCGGTACCGCCGCCAACGCGATGGTGCAGAAGTTCGCGGCGGCGACCAAGGGCACGAAGAAGTTCCAGTCCGCCATGGCGGAGATCGGGCTGAAGTCGGCCGACGTGCAGACCGGCATGTCGAAGGACGCGACCGGCACCCTGCTCGAGGTGATCGGCGCCATCCGCGCGCTGCCGCGCGAGAAGCAGATCGGCGTGATGGTCGAACTGGTGGGCATGGAGCATTCCGACACGCTGGCCAAGCTGGTCGACAAGCCCGAGGAGCTGCAGCGGCAACTGGAGCTTGCCCGGGGCCCGCAGGCGCAGGGCTCGATGCGCCGGGAGGCCTCGGCCCGGAACGACACGATCTCTGCCCGGTGGCAGATGACGAAGAACCGGCTCTTCAACACCGGCGCGGCGCTGGGCGACACGCTCAAGCCCGCGCTGACCGATCTGCTGAACCTGGTCAACCCGCTGCTGGAACGCTTCGCGCAATGGGTCGCGGCCAACCCCGGCCTGGTCGGCGGCGTGCTGAAGGTGGCGGCGGCCATCTCGGCCCTGATCGCGCTGGCCGGCGCGCTGCTGGTGCCGCTGGCACTGGTAGCGGGCAAGGTCTTCTTGATGCGCTTTCTGTTCGCGCAGGCCACCAGCGTCATCGGCCCGCTCGCGTCGACCCTCAAGGGCCCGCTGATGAGCGGCCTGCTGGCAGCCGGCCGGGCCATCCTGTTCATCGGCCGCGCACTGCTCATGAATCCGATCGGGCTGCTCATCACCGCCATCGCGGTGGCGGCCTTCCTGATCTACAAGTACTGGGAACCGATCAGCGCCTTTTTCGATGGCCTGTGGCAGACCGTGAAAGCCGTCTTCAACGATGCCATGACCTGGTTCGCGGCGCTGCCGGCCCGCTTCGCCGCCTTCGGCAGCGCGATCATCGAGGGCCTGGCGAACGGCATCACCGGTGCGCTCGGCGCGGTCAAGACGGCCATCACCGGCGCCGGCGAGGCGGCCATCGGGTGGTTCAAGGAGAAGCTTGGCATCAAGAGCCCCAGCCGCGTCTTCATGCTGGCGGGCAACGAGATCAGCAACGGCGCCGCCGAGGGCATCAGCGAGCGCCAGAGCCGCGTGCGGCAGGCGGCGCTGGGGATGGCCGCGGCGGCGGCTGTCGCGCTGCCTATGGCCGCTGGAGCGGCCGGCGCGGGCACCGAAGCCCTCGCCCTGCAGATCGACCGCCGCCCGCCCCTCGCCGCCACGGCAGCACAGCGCCCTCTATCGATCGGCGGCGACACCATCCACATCACCATCCAGGCCGCGCCCGGCATGGATGCGCAGGCCCTGGCCCGCGCCGTCAGCGCCGAGCTGGACCGCCGCCAGCGCGGCAAGCGCGCGACCATGCTCTCGTCCCTCTCGGACATCGACTGAACCGGAAAGGCTCCACCCCATGATGATGGCCTTCGGCCAGTTCGTTTTCAGCCTCGACACGCTGGCCTACCAGGACCTGCAGCGCCAGACCAGCTGGCGGCACCCGAGCAACAGCCGCGTGGGCGCGCGGCCGGCGCGGCAGTTTGTCGGGCCCGGCGAAGAGACCATGAACCTCAACGGCCTGTTGCTGCCCGGCTTTGCCGGCGACACCGGCTCGCTCGACGAACTGCGCGCCATGGGCGCCGCCGGCGCGGCCTGGCCGCTGGTGGACGGCACCGGCATCGTCTACGGCCAGTTCGTGATCGAGTCGCTGAACGAGACGCGCAGCCTCTTCCACCGCGACGGCCAGGCCCGGCGCATCGAGTTCCAGCTGCAGCTGGCCCGCGTGGACGATGACCGCATCGACGCCATCGGCGACGGCGAGCACGCCACCGAGGCGCAACGCTGACCATGGCCGAGCACAGCGCGCGCCACCCGCAGCCCAGCTACCGCATCACGCTCGGCGAGCGCGACATCACGCCCACGGTCGACGCGCGCCTGATCAGCCTGACCCTGACCGAATGCCGCGGCGACGAGGCCGACCAGCTCGACCTGTGCCTGGACGACAGCGACGGCGCGCTGGAGATCCCGCGCAAGGGCGTGACGCTGTCGCTCGCGATCGGCTGGGCCGGGCAGCCGCTGGTGGACAAGGGCAGCTTCGTGGTCGACGAGGCCGAGCACAGCGGCGCGCCCGACCAGGTCACGCTGCGCGCGCGCAGCGCCGACCTGGGGCAGCAGTTGCGCGAGCGCAAGGAGCAGAGCTGGCACCGGACCACACTGGGCGAGATCCTCGGCGCGATCGCGCTGCGCAACGAGCTGCAGCTGCGCATCGATTCCAGGTTGGCCGGCGAAATCGTGGCGCACTTCGACCAGACGAACGAGAGCGACCTCAACTTCGTCACGCGCCTGGCGAAGCGCTTCGACGCGGTGGCGACGGTGAAGAAGGGGCACCTGCTGTTCCTGCCCATCGACGGCACGCGCAGCGCCAATGGCCGGCCCATGGGCACACTGCAGCTGACGCGCCGCGACGGCGACAGCCACCGCTACCACAGCGCCGACCGGCAGGCCTACAGCGGCGTGCGGGCTTACTGGCACGACCCGGGCAAGGCCAAGCGGCGCGGGGTGCTGGTGGGCGAGAGTGGCAATGCGAAGCGGCTGCGGGAGACCTTTGTGAACGAGCAGGATGCGTTGGCGGAGGCGAAGGCTGAGTGGCAGCGGCTGCAGCGCGGGGCGGCGACCTTCGAGTTGACGCTGGCGATGGGCGAGCCATTGCTTGTGCCACAGGCCATGCTTCGGGTTCGCGGCTTCAAGCCACAGATCAATGAGACCGAGTGGCTCGTCGTGAAGGCGTCGCACACCTTCGGCAACGATGGATTTCTCACCCGCGCCGAACTCGAGACCGCTGCCGTCGCAGATCTTGAGGATGTCGAGGGCTGATGCCTTGTGACATGCTCCGGTCAACCGCCTTTGGCCCCTTCCGGGCGTTGGCGATGTGGCGGGTGATCGTCTGCGCTGCAGCGATGAACTGACAGACGATTGACAAGACCTACGTCGATGACTTCCATGCGGGACGGTTCGCGCAGAAGACAGAGATCGCGGCCGAGCCCCCCAGCAATCTGTCAAGCGCATGGCAGGGTCATTTATGTTTTTTGATTTTCGGTCGTGACCTTTGAGTATCTGAGCAGAACATTAGATAAAGTTTCGATGCTAAACCCCGCGAGGAAGGCCAAAGTAAACGGCGTCCCAGAAATTCTTTGGGCTAAATCAGCGGAGTCCGTCGACGTGGATACGAACCATCCAATAATTACACCAAAAGCGCCGCCAACGATAATTCTTACAAACGAATATCCCCACGTCAATGGCGCAGAAAGTTTATTATTCATTAGTGTATGTATGACGAAAATGGCCGAACCCAAAAGCCCGCCAACCAAGGGCAAGAATAGGACCCCAACGAGAACGAGCTCCTCTTGCAATGCTCGAATCGAATTGGCCACTGCGTTGGTCCGATAGTTTCCAACATTGATTTCTAGGGTTTGAGCCAAACAGTAGTCATCGAATTTATCCAATGCAGCCGCTAAATATTGGACATTCTTGTCTCCGATTAAGGATTTGACCGGCTCTGAGTCGTACGGCTTGCATGTTCCGGGACTTTCCCACTTCCCATAATCTTCCGCGGTGTATCCAGGGACATAACCTCCCGTTTTAGAACTTTGCAAACTGGACTGGCCTTTTCCAGGAGCCTTTGAAACATTCTTTCCAGCAGTCTCAAATAATATGATTTGAACTATGTCGTGGATAATTCCATTTGGCTGATCGCTATCAAAGGTAGGGGCTCTTGCCATAATAGAATTGGCGACCTCGAACATCAGCGCAACTTCACTTGCGGCTTTTTGATATTGAATGTAGTAAGCCGATTTTTGATCTACCAACGCCCCCTCGTAAATAAGCCTCCTGAGTTCACTCATTTTCTGCATGGGGTTTTGCAGGGAAATTCGCTGGAGCTCCGCAATACCTCTGCTAACGTCTTGGAGAACCACAAATCCAAGCACCGTTGCAAAGATCAATAGCACCGCAAGTGCCGAGATCACTATTTCCTTAATGTCGGTGTGCGCTTGTTGAGAGGGGTTGGTATTAAATGGACTTCTTCCAGCACGCAAATCAACGATTGATATAAAGGGGCTTGCGAGCTTATTTGCTTTACTTACTTGCACGCCTAGATTTGCCAAGCAATCCGCCTCGTCGTCGTGGCCTATCCCTTTCTCCATAGCCGAAATGGCTTGCCCTAGGTCATTGCCTTCAAGAAGGCCGGCATCTGCGAGATAGTGCTGGAGAAGATGTGCGTCGGCGAGCAACCGATTTACGTAATCTGAGCGCGTGTTTTGAGTGTCGCTGCTCATATGCTTCCGCTAGTTCGCTTGGCCAGGTTGCGGACCGGACGGACTATTACAAAAACACTGTATACCTACCGGCACGGCTCCGGGCAAGAAGCACCACGTATATCGAGTAATGCAGACAGTTCCGGGACGGTGTGGGGGCACCTGAGCCAAGGTGACAGAGGCACCACTAAAAGCGAGCGCAAGAAGCAGATTGCGTATCCGACAAATTGCTGGTTTCATAGAAGCTCCTTCGGTGTGGTTTCACCTCTTCCACCGCCCGCCTGCTTCCCCACTTGCTCATCATGGCAAACAGGTGCATCCATGGTAGCCCCCAGAGGGGCGAATGACCAGTGTTCCATATGGCCGATCCGGAGCAGTCATCCGTTTCGGCCTTGCGCGTGATGTCGTCGCTAATTGGGACTTTGACTCAGGCCGCGGCGGACGAAGGAACCGAGCTTGATTGAGTGGGAGTCCTACGGGATGCAGTAGCAGAGATAGCCGCCGCCACCTGCCGGCTCCGGGTCGCAGCCGCTGCAGCCCAAGGATCGACAGATACCAACCGAAGCGCTCACGCATCTCTTTTCGAGCAAATCTTGCCGGATGAACGTCTGTAGTTGAGTCAACGCGGTCTTATCTGTCGACGTTGCCAAGGCAACGAGCACGTCGTCTTTGGACTGAGCTTCAAGATAGGTCTTGCCGTCCACCACCGTCTTCTTGAATCCGTAGCGCGACAGAACGATGGGCGCACCATCGCTTTTCTCTACGTCGGCCATGAACGCGTTCGCATCAAAAGTCGATTCAGCCATAGCTTCTCCTTGTTATTGTGGCCACTGGAGCGTGCGCCTCTGTGCTCTTGGCCGCATCCCCAAACCAAAGTAGACGTCGTTTCGACCACGTGAGCGCGCCGGCCATTCACCCATGCGGCATTTCGGAGTTCACTTCGGCCGGTTTCTGAACGATAGCGGGCGCGCTCCACTTCAGTGTCAACGACAGCTTTCCATACTGGGGCGATCGTTGACCCCATCGCCTCTCGCCACGGCTTGGCACCGCGTCGACGCGGCCCTGGGCGCCACCGATCAATGAGACCGAATGGCTCGTCGTGAAGGCGTCGCACACCTTCGGCGAAGATGGATTCGTCACCCGCGTCGAACTCGAGACGGCTGCCTTCGCAGATCTTGAGGATGTCGAGGACTGATGGCCCTTGTGACATGCTCCGGTCAGCCGCCTTCGAGCCAGGAGCGGTCCTCCAATGGTGAGCTGGAAGGGCTGACGCTCAGCGCTAAGATGCTTCTGGCGCGATCTGGAGTAGAGGAACAATGGATACGATTGATGACTACAAAGGGTTTTTGGACAAGTCGTTCGACCCTGCTTTCGAGACGATGGGCCTGTGCTGGCTGCCGTGGGTAGGTTCGGCCTATCGCAACACCGAGGCAAAGACCATCGTGTTGGGCGAAAGTGTCTACGTTTGGGGGCGAGCCGAGAACCACGAGAAGACGCGAGCGAAGATTGACCAAAGAGACAGTCTGCGCTGGCTGCACCTTTCCAAAGGGGTCGCCGAGAGCTTCAAGAAGGGAAGCAGAAAGCGCGCGTATCTCTCGAACTTTGAAAGAGCCGTCTTCCTGAAGAGGCGGCCCTCCGCCCTCGAGCGGCAAAGACTGTGGTCACAGGTTGCGTACTTCAACCTGGTCCAAAGGGTGATGACGAATCGCCGCCATCGACCGCAGGCTGAAGACTTTGAGGCCGGGTGGCCGCAGTTCTTCCGGGTGGCCGGCGCGCTTGAGGCACAGCGCTGCGTCGTCTATGGCACGGAAGGCAAGAAAATTGCCGCTCTCCGAGCGATGCCTGACGTCCAGATATTGCAGGAGCAGCGTCTCCCCGCCATTTCGGACGTCCGGCCATTGCACTTGCGACTCGCGCACGACGGTCGGGAGATGGAGTTTCTGTTTATCCGGCATCCCAGCGCCTTTTTTGCCTGGAAGGAATGGGGTCCGGTGCTGAGAAATCGCGGTATCTGGCTCGACTCGGCCGCGAACAGAACGCCCATCGTGGAGCACGACAGTCAAGAGGCCTAGTCACATGCCAAGGAGTGCCCGCTTCTTCGAATGGAAGCGGGGCTGCGTCAGTTCGTGAGTCTGGTGCTGCTTGACCCTGCCTCGTTTCCACGTACACCAAGTCACGCAGCCAAGAGGCTGAGTTCCCTTTCGACAGGTGCAAGGTATCCGATTGCCGTGTGCATACGCACGCGGTTGTAGAAGCCCTCGATCCAGTCCACGATGTCCAGGCGAGCCTGCGCCCGAGTGTCGTAGCGTACCTGGTAGACCC
>NZ_JBFUBW010000059.1:0-26117 GCF_056405555.1 Variovorax sp. P1_G12
TTGGCATTCACGCCGGCACTCGCGTGCCAGGCGCGATACCGAGGCGCCGGGCTGCCGACACAGTGCCACCAGTTCCGACTTCGCCGCTTCGTCGTACACGCTGCGTCCGTCGCTCTTGTGCCCCACCACCAGCCGGCGTTTGAGGGCTTCCAAATCGTCTGTCATTTACGTTCCCATGTTCATCTATGTGGGAACGTAGGCTGTCAGGTCACAGACCGCGGCTCAAGGACGTGGTTCATTGATCGCATACCCTTGGCCAGCGTCCAGATCGTCGCGCCGATGCACAGCAGAACCTCCATGTCGACCTGGTAGTTCTCGCTGTGCACGTCCAGGCGGTCGATCAGGACTGAGATGCGCGAGATCGCCTCGTCGGCAGGCAGCGCGCCGCCTGCCTCTGCCATTTCCACCACCGCCAGCATCACGTCCGTGCGGTTCATCGCGCAACTGTGCGCCTAGCGGACGACGGAGACAAGACGGGGAGGCGTCTACCAGCGCGCACCGGCCACATCGCCATCCGCGCCATGCACAACAGCACTCACCCAGAGATCGCGGCGCATGCACTGTCCAATTTTGGACTGTCCTCTTTCCAGCAGCAGATCGTCGGCATGCAGGGCACGTCGCCAATATGAACTCTGCGTGACTCAGAGCCCACACCCACGGTCAGGCGTCGACCTTGCGCGTGCTGACCAGCACCATGTCAACGGGCTTCTTGGCACGCTCCGCAGCATCGACGAGCAACTGGTTCGTCTTCTTCTGCTCCGCGATCAGTGTGCGCAACAGTGGCTTCGTGCCGAAGATCGCGAAGGGCATGCAGATCCAAAGTACCGCGATCACGGCCGCGGCCACCCACATCACCATCATCAGCCCGACCATGCTTTCCATCTTCCACTCCTCGTTGTTGGAGCGGAGATCGTACTGGGGCCTTGTTGAACCAGTCCATCATCGCCGCGACCAGTTCCAGCGTGCCGGTTCGATTCCGGCCCGGGGCACCACGAATTTAGGCGCGCAGGCGCCTACCCCTCCACCTCCGCAAAGTAGACCGTCCAGCCCCTGAGATACTTCGGCCAACTCTCGACATTTGACCGATGAATATGACTGACGAAATGCTCGTGGCCGCGATGAAGGAAGCGGTCAAACAGGGCCTGGTTCCGAAGTGCGCGGCCGGCGAAGAGGCGTACCTGAAGTACTGGCAGGCCGTCGAAGCCGTCGTGCGCGCAACGCTTGAGGCCGCGATCCGTTCTCGGCTAGAGGGCGACTCCGCCGCCCAGGCTATGCCAGCCGCGCAGGGTCAATTGCATTGATGATTCGCTCCCTCTCACTTCTCCTCCTGCTCGCCCTCCCCCTCGCCGTTTCCGCTGCGCCGCGCACCTGCCTTGTGGTCGGAGTTTCCGACGGCGACACGCTCAAGGTCCGCTGCGGCCAGCCCGGCAGCTACGAGGAAGTCAAGGTTCGCCTGCATGGGATCGACACCCCCGAAAGACGCCAGCCGTTTGGCGAGCGCGCCAAGCAGGCCATGTCCGACCTGGTCTATATGAAGAACGTCGACCTCGACTGCATCAAGACCGACCGGTACGGTCGCAGCGTGTGCAAGGTGATGGTGACGCCCGCCTCGGCACCGCGCGGGCCCAGGACGCTCGATGCCGGCTTCGCCATGGTCTCGGTCGGGATGGCCTGGTGGTACAGGGCCTACTCTCGGGACCAGACCGCCCAAGAGCGCGGGCAATATGAGTTCGCCGAGACGGAGGCCAAGGCGAAGCGCGTCGGGCTCTGGCGCGATGCCGACCCGGTGCCGCCTTGGGACTGGCGAAAGGCCCAGCGCGGCGCCGATTAGGGTTCTCCACTAGCCCCGTGGACAGACCTGTGGACAACAGCATGCGAAACATCGGGGATTGACTCCAGATGGGGCCGCCGACGCGATGCCTCAAAAACAGGCACCTCCGCAGACGCTCGACCGCTCGCCGGCCAAGGTGCGCAACCAGATCCATGCAATCTACGAAAAGCTCGCGGTCGTCAACGTGGCCGGGTTGATCGAGGCGCTGCGGCTCGCGGACTGAAGCGCTTCGCCACCTGTCGGACGCTAGAAGATATGACCTAGGGGAGGTGAACTCCCGGCGACCGCTCCCCAACAGGGAGGCAACGTGATCGTTGGATCAGCCCCAACGACCAGGGTCACAAGCCCGATGAAAAGAAGCAGAACGATGACCGTCCAACGCAGCCGTTTCGCCTTCCACACGGCAAGAATCATTACGGTGCCAATGCTGGCAGCTATGCCTATCGAAGCCTGGTCTTTCATGGCGCCGGATTATCGGCGGCGCTGGGCGGCAGCTTCGAATCAGGCTTGTGCATCCGGCTCATCAGCGGATGGCGGTCAAGCCGGAATTTCGCTCCGCCGCCATGAGGCCCCCGATCCGAAGTACCGCAGCGCCTTGTGGCCCAGCGGCGTCACCATGTGGACGCAGGCGGGTTGCGGCCGGCTCGTCCCCAGAGGCGGAAAGCTACAGATGATGTGGCCAGCTTTATGAAGGATTCGAAGTTCCTTGTGGACGGACGGATTGAAGATCTCAATCGGCGGCTCGGCATCAGCGAGCGCCTGTAGCAGTTCTAGCGGCATCGGCATGGCAGACTCCTCGAGCATTGGTCAGCACCTACCCAGACGGTCGGGAGCGGCGTTCGCCAGCATCGGGGAACCGCTCGGTTAAGAGCGGGGCCTCAGCGTCCCCTACCAGCGCCGGAGACCGCCACATTGCTGCCGAGGTTGTGCGATAGAAAAGCTAGCCTTCGTGAAAAACGCTGTCAATCGGACGGGGACCCCAGCCCTGCGTGGCCTTCATGCCAGGCGTCGATGAAGTCTCGCGCCTCGATGCATAGAGCAAGTTGAGCGCTCGATTGGTTCAAGCGCGAGGTGGACAGCCGGCGCTATGGCTCGCAAGCGCTCGTCGCGCCACAGATCGGCCGCCAACTCGTCAAGTTGATCAGGGTCCACAGTCCGCCATTGGCGGTGCAGCTGGTGGGCACAGACAGCAATCCAGTCGTCGCGTTCCATGGCATCAGCCCAGCAAAAGACTGTATGCTTATCCAGTATGCGAGTCAGGATGAAGCGGCGCTACAGGGGCGGCAAAAAGTTGAGCGATCGGGAGTTCGCTGATCAGGAGTGGGCCCGCGGCATGCTGGTGCTCGACCACAAGATGGGGCGGACCCGCCTCGGCCTCTACGTGTCAGTCCCGGGCCAGAGGCAACCAGCGTTTGGCATCTTGTGGGCGCCGACCTTGGTAGCTTGCGCCTCCGACACGATCAGCTTCTCAGGGATCGAGCATGAGCATGGGAAGTTCGTGCACCAGACTTGGTACTGCGAGACGCGGAACGCCGGGTAGCATGACGCCGCACGCAGCAGCCCATCATGAGCGCGACGCGAACATGGAACTGCTTCGGCGCGCAGACGRCTTCATTGACTCAGTGACGCTGGAACTGTCCGCCGAAGCCGCCTTGGCCCAGCTGGCCAGCGTGCTCATGCGAGGGTAGGATGCCGCCGCGCGAACACGGCACCAGCGCAAGGAGTGCGCCGCTCCGGCCCGGCCGTCACCCCGAGTGCCTTCCGCACTGTGGCGGCGCAGCAACGGCGGGCAACTTTGATGCTTGCGGTTCAAACGCGATTTTTTGGGGAACTGAGCAAAAGGCCCCCCCACAAACCCTAGGATTGCTCCAAAATTTCAGGTGTCAAAATGCAACAAGCATCTGAGTAAAAATCCCAATGAGCAATATTTCAGTTRATCCTCCTGCCCCGCCCCTTTCTCGCCGCGACATACTGAAATCCGCGAGCTTCGGAAGCAGAGTAGCCGAAGATGAAAATGACCAACTTCAATCATATTTTGTCGAAACGAAGCAGTGGTCCAAACTTATCCAGGGCTCAGCTGACATTGTTTTTGGATCGAAAGGAGCAGGAAAAAGCGCACTCTATTCTCTTTTAGTACGTCAGAAGGAGGAGCTCAGGTTAAATCGTCGCATCATCGTGCTCGCCGCCGAAAATACCCGTGGTAGTCCGGTTTTTCGAGATTTAATCACCGCACCGCCGCCCAGCGAGGAACAGTTGCGTGCAATGTGGAAATTATATTTCCTTTGCATACTTGCAGAATACGTGCGCCATGCTCTAAAGGAAATGAAACTGACTTACGCACCGGCGGAGGCAGTTTTCAGTTTACTCAGCAATAATAAATTGCTCCCCCCTAGCGGCACAGAGCTAATGCAAAAGCTCAAGGCCGTGATGGAGTACGTATCAAGACGATTTCCAACTCTGGAAGCCGCAATCACTGAGCCAAACAGCGGTGTCTCTCTCTCCGGAAAGATCACATTCGCCGAACCGACCGAAGAGCAGCGTGCTTTTGGATATAGATCGGTGGACGATCTGCTGAAAGCCGTCAATCAAAGCATGGAAGTAGTGAAGATCCAAGCTTGGCTGGTGCTCGACAGGCTGGACGTGGCCTTTGCAGAGTCTCCTGAGCTGGAAGGAAACGCTTTGCGCGCGCTTTTTCGCTGTTATCTAGATTTTTCCAATTTTGAATCGTTTAGATTAAAAATATTTCTTCGTGATGACATTTGGTCGAAGCTCGTTAAAGACGGATTTCGCGAGGCAAGTCACATTACGCGGAACATTTTGATCACTTGGGATCAACCGGCGTTGGTTAATTTAATCATTCGTCGACTGCTAAATAATCCCGCAATTTGCAATTACTACAACGTAGTGCCGGCAGAAGTACTGGGGAGCACGCCAATGCAACTAGATTTCTTTCATCGCGTATTTCCAGATCAAATTGATATTGGCCAAAAAAGGCCACAAACAATTGATTGGATGCTTTCTAGAACGGCCGATGGCACTAAGCGAACGGCGCCACGCGAACTCATCCATCTTTTGCTTGCTTCGCAAGATGAGCAGCTCAAACAATATGAACTTGGAAGTGCCGGTCCTGCTGAACCATGGCTCTTTGAAAGAAATGCCATTAGCGGCGCCGTGCCTGAGGTTTCGATGGCACGCTATTCGCAAACATTATGCGCAGAACACCCCAGTCTCAAGCCGTTGATGGACAAGTTGGAGCGCGGCAAAACGCAGCAAACACCCACGTCCTTGGCAAAACTCTGGGGCATGAGCGAAGCGGATGCGACAGAAAGGGCCGATACGTTGACGGAAGTGGGGTTTTTCGAACGCAAAGGGTCTAATGCCGCGCCAGCGTATCACGTACCGTTCCTGTACCGCGATGCGTTAAAACTCAGGCAGGGATCTGCCTGAAAGCCCCGCCCACGCTGGCGACGCCCACCGGCGCAGTGGCGGCGCAGCAACAGGATGATCCTCGCGGGGATTGGCCCGTAGGTGCCGACCGAAAGTGCGGGTGCAAACCCGGCCGCAATTTACTCCTGGAACTATTCTGCGACGCTGCGCAGCTTACGGGCCGACTGGTTGTAGTCCGTCGGCGTAGCGCTCGCAGGTGGCGCCAGCAATGGCGAGTTAACCCACCAGCCGCAGCCCTCCTCTTTGTTACCGGGCCAGCGCCGGGCCGCGTCAGTTGCAATTGACGAAGTTGCCGTTCGTCGTGCAGAACTTGCCGTCACTGCGGACGAACCTGCTGCCGTCTCCGGTTCGGTTGTAGCGATTGCCTGCATTGTCCCAGCAGCCACCAGCGTTGCAGTTCGTCATCGAGGTCGGCTGCGCCTTACGGGCAGCCTGCTCAGCGGCCAGGCGATCCCGTTCATCGCGCTGCCGATCCTCTGCACTACTTCCGCCGGTGTATCCCTTGCGCGGCGACCAGGTTGGATTGGTCGCACGGCTTCCGCCGATGCATCCTTTGCGTGGCGTCCATGTGTCGCACGACGTGGGGTTGCTGTTCGCAGCAGTCGACCGTTCGGCTTCCGCTACGGGTTCTTGATCGGATTCGTACTCCCGTTCTGCCTCGCGCGCCCGTGGTGGCCCATCGATTGCGTCACGCTGTTGCCGCAGAGTGCGCGAGAGGCTCTCTCGGTGCGACTGGGCGCTATAGGCGTCCATCTCAGCGTTCTTTTCAGTTGCCTGTCTGCCCAGTAGCTGGCCGCCCCTCTGGTCGGCCGCACAAGGCTGCTCGGAGTACACCGTCTTGCCTTTGGTATCGACGCACTTGTTCACTTGGGCGCTGGCGCCGCTCGCGATGACCAGCATCAGCACAAATACACAGCATTTCATCCCTCGCTCCTTCATTGCCTGCGCGCGTAACCGCACGTCTCTGGCTTTTCCTCACTGCATCTATTCTGGCCGCTGCGTGGCGAGCACGCCCTGAGGCATTGAAGCCTCTGCGTTTCGTACGCCTGAATGCGTGGCGCCACGGAGGCGAAGCAGGGTGCGCGGAGCATTGCGCCCGACTTCCCTGCCAGGGTTGATCGATGATCCCCAATCACAGTAGACTTCCGTCGCCCCCCGAACCAAGGCAGATACATGACAAGTATCGATCGCGGCGTCTTGCATGCCGACAGCAACGAACCTGCGTTGCTGACGGTCCGGGAACTAGCGGCACTATTGAATTGCGAGCCAAAAACGGTCGAGGACGCAGCCCGTTCGGGACGCTTGCCTGGATTCAAGTACGAACGCTCCTGGGTCTTTCCTCGGACTGCAGTGGTGCAGGCGCTCCACGAGGAAGCAATGCGCAATCTGATGCCCAGGCAACCGCGAATAAGACCGCAGCCCTTGGCAGCGCTGGTGGGCAAAACGCCCGAACAGGTTCGCGCCAGACCAGGCAGAAGAACCCCGCTGCCGACATTGATCGACTTCAGGGATATTGAACCCCGCGTACAGGCGACAGAGGGTCCTGCGCAACGTTCGGTCGCTTCCATGCCGGACTCTTCGCCCCTCCGCGACGGCTTACCTGTCCCCGTTCGAAGGCACGTTCGACAACATTCCCAGCACACGCCCATGAACCCCATCAGCCGCGTGCGCGAACGCCTCGGCGTCACGCAGGAAACGCTGGCCGAAGGCATCGGTTGCACGCAGGGCAACATCGGCCACTACGAGCGCGGTCAATCCATACCGCCGGCCCGCGCGCGTCGCTTGATCGCCTTCGCCGCCGCGTGTGGCCACGTCGTCACCTTCGACGACATCTATGCCGAGCCCAACGACACTCCCCATGAAAGGGATACACGATGAATCCGATGTTGACTGCTGAAGAGGTGGCCGCCTACCTCGACTGCGAGCCCTCGACCGTTGAGGAAGCGGCGCGCAGCGGCCGGCTGCCGGGAGTGAAGTTCGGACGCTCGTGGCGTTTCCCGCAAAGCGCCCTACTGGAAGCGCTGCACAACGAAGCGATGGAGACCGCGAAGAAGAACCGCGCGCTGCCTCCGGTGGCCGTCATGAAGCCGACGGGGCGCAAGTCCCGCCGCAGCCCGCTCCCGACGCTGATCGACTTCCGCACATAGACGAACCGATTGGAGAGATCCTCGCCGCGCAGCGAGAGGTAGCGCAGCATCATGGTCATGCCGGTCCAACCCCATGATCTTCCGACGGCAGCGGCCCTCATAGTCGCGGCCATCAGCGCCGGGTAGCCACCGTCTGCGGCACCGCGGGAGCGCTTGTCAGCCTTGCCTCTTCGGCATCCACATATCGACGCTGGTCGATCTGCTCCTCCGGCCGCTGCATGTGCTCCTGTGGGCGATTCCGCACCGTGGTGATCGTTCGCCAACGCGTGGGAATTTTGGGCCCTCAAGAGGCCCTCGCTTGCTCAGCCGGCAAAAGGCACTATGCGGCGACCAGCAATGCACTTTTGCACGAGATTGGTTTGTGATTTACATTAATCAAATGGCAGAACCAAAGCAAACCCGAGGAGGCGTTCGCCCTGGCAGCGGGAGGAAGCCGCTCCCTGAGGGCGAATCCATGATCCCGGTGATGGTGCGAATGAAGCCGACACAGAAAGAAAAACTCGACCGGCTCGGCGGCGCGGCTTGGGTCCGCGATCGCATCGACAAGGCGAAGGAGTCAATGGAATGATCGCCGCCCCTCACGGCGAGCTGATGCTCAGTTCCGAACATCAGCGATGTGAGGCAGAAAAGGCGACGGCCAGGATGCAACGAACACCCCGACCGTCTAACCACAACGTGCAACTACCTTGGAAGGAACGCACAAATGGCTACTCAGAAGTCTACCAACTCACACCCCCGCCCCGCTGTGACCTTGCCCGCGGAAGCGAGAGTCTTGGCGGCTGCGCCCAATCGACCAAGCGGATGGGAAATGAAGAAAGAGCGTGCCCCAATCGCCTTCGAAATGGCCGGCGAACATCTGCTACGTATGCGTGGCCATCAAATGGCCCCAGCTATTCGCGATGGTTGGTTCGTCGTTGTGTCGCCTGGCGCTGCGCTGGCAGTCGGCGAGTATGTCTCGGTCGTTCTGCACACGGGCGAACGGCTGGTACGCGAGCTTCTCAGTCACGGCGCCGACGCCATTGAACTTGCCACGGTCAATGGCCGGCTTGAACGCACGATCGCAGTCGAGGAGATCGCCCATATCCACGCCGTCTCGGCGATCATGGGTCCGAGCCAGTTGCAAGCATCGAGGGACCCAAGGACCGACTGGGCGCGGGCCTGAGGGAGACGTAGCGGGCTTCGAGCGCGCGGCGGTGAGACACCCGTTCTGAACCGGGCACGACCTGCGGCACGCCTACGAAGGAAGCCTGCCACGGGCGGGGGGTCGAACGGCCCAGGACGACTACCAACCCTCACGTTTGTAGCGCGCCGCCAGGTCGTAGTAGTCACCGCGCACCTCATCCACATAGAGGAGCCATGCGCCATAAACCACGATCGCAGCCGCCAAGACAACCAGCCCGAGCGCGATCCACAGCGCAGCGGCGGGCGCGCCTGCTTTCGCGCCCGCCGCCGATATCGACAGGACCACGTCAAAAACGGTTGCAAACCCCCAAGCCAGCGCAAGAGGTACAACCGCAAACATGGCGGTCACAGCACCCCGCCACTTGCCGAATTTGTGGGCCATGCGTCCCGTGTCCAGCAGTTCAAGCATCGTGTGATTCCAAACTATCAGTGTGGCGTGATGGTAGCTCGACTATGGCCAAGCTTCGGGCAAGAAAGCCCGATGGCCGGCGGGTGCCTGTAGATCAGGGAGGTATCGCGGCCATGGTCATACCAGGTGTCACTGCGTTTGGTTCAGCACGACCTGCAGAACTCTTCTGTTCAACTCCGCGAAGCCGTTGGTTACGGCCAGCTCACGTCTATGATGCGACCCTGCAAGGCTGGGAACTCCGATTGGATCCTTGTTCGGTGTAACGGTGCCGCATGAATATGCACGATGTCTTCGAGCTTGAACGGCCATTGGCCCACGAGCCGCCACTCCCGCTCCATGTAGAAGTTGTCCTGGTGGTCCTCTGGTAAATCCGCATCAAAGGGCTTGATGTACGCCAACAGATCCATTTCGAGGATGCGCTTCAGAGCCCGTAGAAGTTGCTGCTCGTCCTTCGGAATCTTGCCCATTCCACGCGGTGCCTTGGCGGGGTCTAGGAGCTCTGCCAGAGATACTGAAATGCCCTCAGCTTGGTCGTCGATCCGTTCTGCGTAGTGCGCTCTGAAGCCTTTGTAGATGGCCTCGAGATCTCGCAGCATCGTCCTGCCGAAAATGCCATCCCAATCCTCCTTGAAGGTCGGCACGTATGCCACAGGTCGGGCGCCCCACTTCAACAACTCGGCGCGCGCAAAGCTGAGTCCGAAACGACCGTAGCGCGAAACGTGTGGCCCAAGTGACTCGGCCGGAATATCCGCGAAGCACGTGATATGCGGAGAGATCAGTTGCTCATCGAGCAGCGACGCATCCGGGCGCACCGTTACGCTGCGCGGCCCATGCCCTGCTTTGTCATGAGGAGGGAATGAAATGCAACCGGAGCGGAGGATCTTCAGTAGCGTTTCGCAATTGCGATCGTCGTCCGCGGGGGCCGCGCGGCCGACGAAATGGAAGAGCGCGCTGGACGTGTAAGGTTGTCTCATGACCCAAGCATAGTCAAGGCGCCTCCGGAAGCCCTCTACCCACCCGGCGTCGTAGGCCACTGCCCCATTGCTGGCCCCGGAACGACATCCCCCTCGGGAAATCCATCCTTGATCGCCACCGAGAAATAGCTCGAGAACGCGGCGAGCTCCTCATAGGCAGCGGAATACTCGCTCGCCTGGCTGTGCAAGGTCTTCGCTGCCCCGCCCCACATTGTGGTTGTAGACATTCTGGCGCTTGTCAGGATTGTTGAGGTTCGTCGTCATGAACAGACGCTCGCCCGTCGGCCGAGTCGCATCGAACATCGTGAGCCCGTGCGAAGCAATGTTTCGCTTGTCCCCAAGCAATTTCAGCTTGCTACTGATCGCTTTCCATCGCGATCCACGGTGCAGGAGCTTCAGACTTCGACAGCGCGGCACTGCACATGTCGAGACGGACGCGAAAACCTTGAGGGACATGAAAGGCCGCCACTGCTCCTGGGTGATGTGCCACTCGAAGTGCGTGCTCGAAGACTTGAACCAAGCCCGACTCGATAAATTGCCACTCGGCGAGAGCTCGACCGAGCGCAGCCGAATAGCCAATGCTTTCCTCGGGCGTCGGAGCTAAAGGCCGCACGGCCTGGCTGGTCGAAGACCTCGACGCCTGGGGCCGCAAGTGCCCCGACTCCGAACCGCTCCCGCCCGAAAACAGCGGCTACGGCCGTGGCGGAAAGTCCGCCTGAGAGAGAAGCGATCGCGGAGCCGTCGCTCTGCTCGGACTGCTCGGCAGAGAGGCGCAGGGCCTGCGACATCGTCTGCGGGATCTGCATCGGCGCGGTGGCTTCCAACTCCTGCCAGCGGTCGACCAGCGTGGCGGTGAACTCCGGCGACAGCTGCGCGACGACCACGTAGCTGTCGCGCTTTCCCACGCGGTAGACCTCGATCGTCTTCGGGTCGGGGCCGGGATTCGACACTTCCTGCAATGCAGGGAGTGCCATCACACCTCGGGCAGCGAGGCGTTCGATCGAGGCGGAACTCCGGATATTCCTGACCGTTTTGGGGGGTGTCTCCAAAGACGGGTATACCCCTCTTCGGCCAAGCCAAGCTCCACGAACACCGGGTAAGACTGGCCGTTCTGCGGTTCATGGTGGGTATCCTGAAATTTCAGGACACCCCCCCTCGCCGTGCAGTTCGACAAGCATCTTGCGGATGTCCAGCGGTAATGGCGATCTGATTCATGCAACCTCCTGGCGGGCTTCGTTGAAGGCCTCGGCGAACGTGCACGTGCTCGCTATCTGACTGACGGGCGCAGGTTCGACTACTGGACGCGCCGCCCAGATTGATGGTGCGTTGTCCGCTTGGTTGACGCCGTCCACGGGGGTTAGTCCTCGTCGGGCATCCCCAGGTTCGCCAGGCCCTGCATCAGTTCCAAGTGCGCCAGATACCCGGGCGTCCTTTTCATCCGCGGCGTCTGCTCGGGTTCTTCGGGCGGGAACAGGTACAGCTCACGGGACGCTTCCCACGCCTCCTGCCACGTCGCGCCCTGCGTCGTCAGCGCGCGGATCCCCTCGGCCGTCGCGGTCGCCGCTTCGGTCAGCGCCTGCTCGAGCTTGCCCGTCTTCAGCAGACGCCGGTACTTCCGGGGTTGGTGCTCCATCCAGTGGGCTCTGGCCTGCGCCATCCAGGTTGCGTGTTGCATTTCGACCTTTCGCTGATCCAGTATGCGCGCGATCGAAGATCAAGTTGCCGGTTGTCGAGGCCGCGGCGATTCAATGCGAGCCCGTCAATCATCCTGCGGGGGAGGCGCTACGCTTGAGGCCCAGCGGCTCAGAACGGCCACGAGCGGAGATCCGCTGCACGACCCCAATTCCCCCCAACCGATGTGGCTTGCCGCGTCAGTCGGCGTTTCGACGTAATGCCTGGCCTATCGCGTCCAGCAGCAACTCCCGCGGATAGGGCTTTTGCAGGAAGTCCACTGCGCCGTCTCGGATGGCCTGGACGGCCTTCGGGATGTCGACGCTGCCGCTGATGAACACAATCGGTATTTGAGCGCCCATCTCGCGCAGGCGCGCCTGCAGCGCCAGTCCATCCATGCGCGGCATGCGCAGGTCCAACACCAGGCAGCCGCGCCAAGTAGCGTCGAAGGCCGCCAGGAACTCGAACGCCGAGCTGAAGACCGCGGCCGCGAGCCCGACCGCGATGACCAACTCTCGTATCGAGTCGCGGCAAGCGTCGTCGTCGTCAACGATGAAAACAGTGGGTTCGCTCACGGTCCCAGGTGCTGAAGCCGTCCAAAATTGAAGCAGGTGCCTCGCACCGTCCGGCTCCGGATGCCCAAAGGGCCTCACGGTAACCTCGGCTTGGGGATTTGGATACTGCCCTTTGGTGCAGTGCATCACGGGCTCGGCAGGCCTCTCCTCCGAGAGCCAGCTGCCCGGTTCCACCCGTGGCTTCAGCCGGAAGGGCAGAATGCGGTCACGAGCCGCAATTCGCCGACGGGGCTCAACTGCCCCGATAGCTGATTGTCGGGTGCGCTCGCACCCTCTGGATTGGCTCGGCTTTACACGGCCTTCATTTGCGCGACACTTGCCTTTGCAAGTCGCAGCACCACAATGACGCCATGGGTGCTCCAGCGATTGCCTTGAACCGCTTCGGCCTCGGCGCTCGTCCCGACGAGCCCCCGCCGGATCATCCGCAGCGATGGCTTCTGTCGCAGTTGGACAAGTACGAGGCGCTGCCGGCGTCTTGGACGCCTGTTGCACACACGCCCGATCTGCTGCAGGTCTGGCTGGCGCAGCAGAGTGCCGTGAGACAGGCGCCGCAGGACCAGCGCAGCGGTATTCGGGAGGCCTACCTGCGCAAGGGACGAGCCGAGTACGGGGCGGCCGTGGGTGCCCGCACCGACAGCGCCTTGCAGACCATGGCACCTTTCGTGGAGCGACTCGTTCACTTCTGGTCCAACCACTTCGCGGTCTCGGTGGACAAGTTGCTGGTGGTGGGGCTGGCCGGCGGTTTCGAGGCCGACGCCATTCGCCCGAACGTGTTGGGCCGCTTCGAAGACCTGCTCCTGGCCGCCGTCTGCCATCCGGCAATGCTGCTTTACCTGGACCAGGCGCAATCGATTGGACCGGGCAGCTTGGCCGGCCAACGGGCGCAGAACACAGGGCAGCGCGGCCGCGGACTGAACGAGAACCTGGCCCGCGAAATCCTGGAATTGCACACGCTGGGCGTTCGAAGCGGCTATACCCAGGAGGACGTGACCGAGTTCGCGCGGGCACTTACCGGCTGGACGCTTCCGAGCGATGACTCCGGCGCGCCAACGCAAGCCACCTTCCGCTTCGTGCGCGCCTTGCATGAGCCGGGTGCGCGGACCGTGCTCGGTCGTAGCTATGCCGACGGCGGCGAACAGCAGGCCCGCGCCATCCTCCACGATCTGGTCGCTGCTCCGGCGACCGCGCACCACATCGCCACCAAGCTGGCCCGCCACTTCGCCGCCGACGATCCCCCGCCCGCGCTGGTCCAGCGCCTTGCCGACACCTTCTCGCGCAGCGGCGGAGACCTGCCCAGCGTGTACCGAGAACTGGTGGCGTCTCCAGAGGCCTGGCGGCCCGCGTCCGCCAAGTTCAAGTCGCCCTGGGACTGGGGCATATCCAGCCTGCGCGCCATTGGACGCCGCGAGCTGTCGGCGACGGAGTCCATCAGCTTGATGAACCAGCTCGGCCAGCCGGTTTGGCGACCCGGCTCGCCGGCCGGTTACGACGACGTGTCCGCTACATGGGCTGCGCCGGACGCGCTGATTCGACGGGTGGAGACGGCGCAGCGCTTCGCCCAGCAGGCGGGCAACACGGTCGATGCCAGGAGCCTCGCACCCCGCGTGCTGCCTGGTGACGCGCTCAGCGCAAGCACGGCAGGCGCCATCTCGCGCGCCGACAACGGCGGCACGGCGTTGGCGCTGCTGCTGGTCGCCCCCGAGTTCCTGAGGAGATAGCAATGAGCCTGGACCGACGCGGATTCCTGGGCGCGGCCGCGCTGCTGGCCGCCCCCGGAGTGCTCTTTGCGCAAGCGGCCACCGAGCGCCGCTTCATCTTCATCATCCAGCGCGGCGCGGCCGACGGTCTGAACACCCTCATCCCATACGCCGATCCGGCCTATGCCAGCGCGCGCGGCGCACTGGCGATCGACGCCGCCAGCGCATTGAAGCTGGATGGCACCTTCGCGCTGCATCCCTCGTTGGCGAGCCTCCGCGACCTGTACGCGGCAGGACAGGCCAGCTTCTTTCACGCGGTCGCCTCGCCCTACCGCGACCGCTCGCACTTCGACGGACAAAATGTGCTGGAGACCGGCGGCAGGGCGCCGTACCAGGTCAAGGACGGCTGGATGAACCGGCTGCTGGCCGTGCTGCCGCGCAGCGGCAAGGAGGCCATCGCATTCTCGCCAGCCATTCCGATGGCGCTTCGTGGCAGCGTAGAGGTCACGTCCTACGCGCGCTCGAACCTTCCGGAGCTCGAAGAGGACTTGATGTTGCGCGTGGATCAGCTCTACGCCAAGGATGGACAGCTGCACGCGCTGTGGGCTGCCGCCCTGGAGGCGCGCGGCATGGCCGGTGAGATGGGCGCTGACGCGAAACGCCAGTCCGCAACCGCCCTCGGCGGCATGGCAGCCGGCTTCCTCGGTCGCACGGACGGCCCTCGCATCGCAATGATCGAGACCGGCGGCTGGGACACGCACAGCGGCCAGAACGCGCGCCTGGCGACGCAGCTCAAGAACCTCGACGGCCTGATTGCCGGATTGCGCGAGGGACTGGGAGCCACGTGGGACAAGACGGTGATCCTGGTGGCGACGGAGTTCGGGCGGACCGTGGCGGCCAATGGCACGGGCGGCACCGACCACGGCACCGGTGCGGTAGCGATGCTGATCGGCGGCGCCGTGCAGGGCGGGTGCATCGTGGCGGATTGGCCCGGGCTCTCAAGCGCCAACCTGCTCGAAGGCCGCGATCTGAAGCCCACGCTGGCACTCGACGCATTGGTCACTGCAGCATGTGCGGAAAGCTTCGCGCTGGAGCAGGACCGGATTTCGAAGGTGCTCTTCCCCTATGGGGCCGCGCAAGGCAAGCCCATGCCTCGCCTGCTGCGCGCGTGAGCGAGCGGCACCGGCTGACCTACCGCTTTGGAGCGAGGCGGAGGTCCGTTGGGGGGCCCAAAACGGCTGTACTGGGCTCGCATAGACCGGACGCTGGCGAACGTCAGCAACCTTGAGAACAGCGTTGCAGACCCGGTACTGGTGGGTAGTACGGCCAAGGCTTGTCGCGGTATTCCTCACTTTGAGGAGCACCGATCGCCCCGCTCTCCGCGAGCGATTCGATGGTGTTCTTGACGTTGTCGTGGCGCTTGTCGGTCAACTTCGCGATCTTGCGGCTGGGCATGCGAGCGCCGATCAGCTATCGAGGTTCATTGGGTCTTCTGTGGTGTAGCGACGTGGTCGTGTGTGACTGGCTTGGGCAGTTCTCGGTCATGTGTCATCGGTCTCCATCTTCGCGCGAGCCTTGAAGATCAATGTGGCCAGGCGGCTTGCGCGCTCGGCATCGGTCAGGACGGTCGCAGGCGGGAGGCCTCCCCCGTCATCCGACTTGATCCCGAAGGCCTCGCGCTGCATGCGCACACCCTTTTCCAACATCTCAACAAGCTTCTTGGCTGAGTCGACGCGACCCGCCGTGCTGAGTGCCTTTCGGTATCCCTCATTCAGAAGGTCGCGGCGTTGGCGCCCGGTCTCGGCGTCGGTGCTGGACTCGTCCATCAGTTCGCCGAGCTTGGCAAACAGTTCGACGTTGTCGGTCTGCGCCTCAATCTCACCAAACAGCTTGCGGCAGAGGTCCAAGGAGCGCTGGATGTCGGAGCGCTGGCTCATGTGAACATGGAACACGGCGCCCGCGTTGGCGTCGACGACCACGTGTTCCGGGACGCGCGTTTTGGTGCGCACCTCGCTGCGCACCGCGGCACTACGCACCAGCGCGTCCGCCTTGGCTTGGATCCTTGCGCCAAGGTCGCGCGCCCAGTCCTCCTTGTTCGCGCGCTTGCGGATGGTGGACTCGGCTACGCCGTGCTCGCCTGCGATCGTGCGCAGCGACTTGATGCCGGCGCGGTAGTCTGCCTCGATGACCGGCCAGTCTGTTACCGGGTGCTTCGCTTCGCTCATGGCGTGGCCGCCTCGTCGTCGTCCGGCAGGTCATGCACCACCGGCATGCTGCTGCGGCCGATCTTGGCCAGCAGCGATGCCAGAGAATCGGAGTCACCGGCCTGCTGGCCGGACTCGATGTTGTACGCCTCGCGCTCACCCCTGCGTACCTTCTCGTCGATCTCGGTCAGCTTCTTGAGCGACTCGACGCGGCTGGGCAGCGCAATGATGCGTTGCAGTAGGTCGTTTCGCTTGTCGATGCCGCTCTCCCCTGGGTCGCGGGCGACCTCAACGATCTGGGTCAGCAGATCGATCTGGCTGGTCTGAGCCTCGATCTCATCGAGCATCGTGTCGCGAATGCTGGAGATCCGACCGAGGCCTTTCCGGTGCCCGAGGACGACATCAACCCGGACGGTGGCGGCCGCTTTGATTTCAAAGCTATCGGGGGTTGCATTCTCCGATTGCTTTCTTCCGATTGCATTTCCGCTGGCTTTCGCAGTCGCCTTCAAGAGCATGTTGTCAGCTCGTGCTCGAACCTCCGCGGCCTTGTCTTGAACCCATTCATGCTTCTCAGCACGGCGGCCGATGGTGCTCGCCTGGACACCATGCTCGGCGGCCAGTTGCTTGTTGGACTTCTGGCCGAGGCGGTACTCCCGCTCGATCGCGTCCCAGTCAATATCCGAACGGCGGCCCATCAGTGCACCTGCCCTTTGGCTTCCGCATGCACGTCGGCGAGGTGCGACGCGCCAGCGGCGAACTGATTGATGCTGTTTGCTGCGGCGGAAAGATGTCGCTCCAGAGGGCCCCACGGCAAGGGCGTGACGTTCGCCGCCAAGCAGGCGTCTTCGATCAGGGCATCGAGCAGCAAATCTCCGGCCGCGGACCACAGCAATGCCGCACGCACCGGTACCTTCGCGCCAAACATCAAAGCGAGTTGGGCCGCACACAGAGAAGCGTCGCCGATCCCTGCCACAACGTGGTCATGACCACGGCCGCCATCTTTCGCAATGATCACCATCATGCTGCCATCGAAGTGGCTGATGACCAGGTCAGCACGACCCCAAAGCAGCTTGAAATCGCATGTCAGGGTATCGGTCGACGGGTCGAACGGGATGCGGTCCTCATAGATTTTCACGGTGGAAGCAGACGAGCAGAACAGGAGAACAAGGGCGGATTCGCCCCCGTCCTCGACCGCGTGTTTGAGCATTTCAATGGTCATGAGTGAATTCCTGGAATGTGAGAAGGCGAGGCCCCGAAGGTTGCGATGCGTTTTTCATCGGGCCATGCTATTGAGAACGGCAGCGGTGGGCGACCTCTATGGGGGGACACGATGCTCCCGGCTCACTGGATGGGGTGGACCTCGCCACGGTAGAGGGCCTCCGGGTTGATGTGCTGGCCTACAAACGCGTCGACCTCCTCGACGGCCACGCCGAGCTTTTCGGCGATCTGCTGCACGCTGAAGACCGGCTCGCCGTCTTCGTTGACGTGCGTGGCCGGCGGGACAAGCCCTGACTGCTCCACCAGGGCATCAGCCTCGGCGCGATAGCGTGGCGGTGCAGTGCGCATCAGCCGCACGAACAGTCCGGCGTGCTCCGGGCCGTCCAGCGCTTCGTCGCCCTCGGCGCGGCGGATGTCACCGACTCGCTTCAGCAGCGCGAAGAACTCGGCATAGTCGTGGCGCTCGATCTGATTCGCCGCCCAGGCACGCCACTCCTTCGCGGCACCCGGCTTGCTCTCTTCGAGCAGCGTGTAGTAACTTTCAGGCGCCAGGGTCAGCATGCGCGCGAACTTGAACGTGTGGCACTCATTTTCGATGGCGGCCTCGCCCTGCTCGCGCAGGACAGTCATCATCTCGGCCAGGAGAGCCCGGTACTCAGGGTTGAGCTGTTCCGGCTCGCCGGTCACTTTTTCAGTCATAGTTTCTCCAGTTAAATTTGGGTTGACCGTGGTGCCGGGTCGTTTGGTGGGGGATGCTTGGGCTCGGCTGGGTCACAGGTCGCCGCCTTTCGCACGAGCATTACGAGTGGGCGCCGGCCCTTCCCAGCCATCGAAACGCGTCTGGTCGCCGATGTAGCTCAGGCTCAGCACGCCGCACCGGCCCTGGCGGTTCTTCGCCACGCTCACCTTGGCGTAGTACTGCCACTCTGGCCCGAGATCGGGCTTGGCCTGGATCGGCCGGTTGATGAACAGGATGATGTCGGCGTCCTGCTCGATGGCGCCCGAATCGCGCAGATCGCTGAGGCCCGCGGTCTGGTCGACCCGCTCCTCCACCTTGCGGTTGACCTGCGCCAGGCACACCACGGCAATGTCGAGCTCCTTGGCCAGCGTCTTCAGGCCACGGCTGATTTCCTCGAGCTGGTAGGCGCGCGACTGCTTCCCGTCCAGGCCCGACATGAGCCCGATGTAGTCCACGATCAGCACCTTCAAGCCGCGCAGGCGCTTCACGTTCCGGGCCTTCGCGCGCACCTGGTTGATGTTCAGGCCGCCTTGGTCCGACACCGCGAAGTTCAGGTTGCGCGCGCGATCCACACCATCCACCACGCGATCCCACTGCAGGCCGGCCCCGAGATTCGGGCGCTTGACCGCCGACAGGCTGACGCCGCCAATCATGGCCGTCAGGCGGTCGCGCACCTCCGTGTGCGGCATTTCCATCGACAGCATCGCCACCGCGTAGCGCTCGGCCATGTTGATGCCGATGGTCATGGCCAACGCGGTCTTGCCCTGGCTCGGCCGCGCGCCGATGATGACCAGCTCGCCGGGGCGGATGCCGCCCTCAAGGTATTCGTCCAGGTCGGCCAGGCCGGTGGCCATCGCAGTCGTCTTGCCGGACGCCCGGTCCTCCAGCAACGACGTGTGCAGCGCCATGCCTTCGGCCGCTCCGATCCACTCGTCGCGCGGCGCCTCGCCGATCAGCTTGACAAGTTGGCCTTGGGCGTCCTCGATGCGCTCCTCGATGCTGCGCTCGTGGTCCTGTGCCAGTTCCGTGACCGCGCTGCTCACTGCCATCAACTGCCGGCTCTGGTAGCGCTCCACGATCAGAGCCGCATAGCGCCTCACGTTGGCCGCGCTCGGCACGTACTGCGCCAGCGCGTTCAACTCGGCGAACGCCTTGGGGTCTTTGAGCGCTGTGCCGGTCGTCACCACGTCGCACTGCTTGCCGGCGACGATCTGGCGCGAGATCTCGGCGAAGAACGTGCGGTTGCGGTCGGAGTAGAAGTGCTCGGTCTTCACGGTGTCGCCAATCCGGTCCCAGGCGCCGTTGTCCAACAGCAGAGCGCCGATCAGGCTGTGCTCGGCCTCCAGCACGGCCATGGCGGCGACGGCTTGATGGTCGTGCTTCACGCTGCCACCTCCGCGGTCTTCTCGATCACGTGCTTCAGGCCCTTTTCCGTGAGCAGGAAATCGAGGTCGCAGCGCCAACCCTCATGCCCCGACGCCTTCTGCCCACGTCCCATCAGAAAGTCGTTGTCGCGCGCCCGGTCGAAGTAATCGCGAAACCACGTCATCGCCTGTTCTGCAGTCTGAGCGCGGCGGCTGCCGTCCAGCTTGGTCGTGGTCAAAACCCAGCGCCAGCGCTTCGACAGCTCCCGCTTGCGCGAGTCATTCATCAAACGAACAGCCGGCAGTTCAGGCAGAACCTCGTGGTACAGGTCGACGATCGCCTGGGTCTTGCACGGCGGCAGTCCGCTGCCGACAGAGGCGATAGCCTCTTTATCTTCCTCTCCCTTCCATTCCTCTCCCTTCCATTCCGGGGTCGAGGCCGCGTCGATGATTCGACGATCGTTCGACGAATGCTCGTCGAACGCCCTGGGAGTCGGTGCCGATTCATCACTGACCGCGCGGCGCGCAGTGGCCGATTCACCGGAGAAAGGCGGGTGCTTGAACGTCGGCTTGTCGATGCGCTGGTGGTGCCAGCCAGTGACGTGCCAGAAGACTTTGCTGCCGGCCTCGTAGGTCATCAGCAGCTCCTGACCGAGCATTTCGGCCACGAGGGATTCCACGTTGGTCGCCGCGATGTCGTCGGACGGGAAGACCTCGGCCTTCAGCGTGCGAGCGCTGGCCGGGTGGTTGCCACCGTCGTCGCAGAAGTTCCACAAGCCAATGAACGCGAGGCGAGCGAGCGGCGAGAGGTTCATCACCTGCTCGCTGGTCCACGTCTCCGGCTTGATCGTGCGAATGCGGGCCATTAGGCACGACCTCCCGACGGTGCCGCACGCGTCACGAACTGGGCGGAAAGGCGCTCCGTTCGCACCATCGCCCGGTCCCAGGCCGCGGCCAACTCGGTGTCACCCAACGCCGTCGCGCGAGACAGAGCGTCGCGATAATGCGAGATCCGGCGCGTGCGGCCGGCGATCTGGCGGTAGGTGAGACGGTTCACGTCGCCCTCCTCGATCTGGGCGAGGAATGCGCGAACGTCGTTCCAGTGGGTGAAGCTCCGGGACTGGCCCGAGCGGCGCACAACGAACGTCACGCGGCCATCGTCGGCGCGAACGCTGCTCTGCAGGGCGTGGCCCTTGACGGCGAACTTCTCGGCGTCCGTTGCGGTAGTGGCGCTCGGTGCGACAATCGGGCCGTTTTCAGTGCTTTGATCTGCGACTTGCCCGGCTGCCACCGGGCTTTCGCTTTTCTGGGGTGCCGTCATTTAAGCCACCTCGAGCAAACGGCGGATGTCGGCGACGGGCCATGCGAGGCGGCCATGCACGCGGATCGGACGAATCGGACCGTTATCCAGACAGGCCCAGCCGCGCATGGTCTGCGGGCGGCGGTCCAAGTAATAGCCGGCCTGTTCGGTCGGCACCGTGGGGCGGGTCACGGCTTCCAGCGGCGGATACCGCTGGGGCTCAGAAGCAGCGCGGCGGATGGTCGCGCTGCGAAGGGGTGCGATTTGCATAGAGGCTCCAAACACCAGCGAATGCCGATGTATGGAGTCCCATTCTTTTCACACAGGGTCGACGCGCCAGCATCCTTCCCTTTGCAAGGCGCTATTTCCCTTGTTTCCTTCTTATTTCCTTCTCATCTCCATCTGGTGCCAGCGAGCGATGGTCACTGCGCTGTATCCAGGCGCTGTATGAGGTTGTCTATGCGATCCTGGATTTGCCCGATGCCGGCGGTCTTTTCGCCATCCGGCCCGTTCGCAGGATAGTCCACGCTGCCAGCATGCACGCGGGTGATTCGAGGCGGCTTATCGGTCGACCAAGCGTCGAGGACTGCCCGAGCCTTGGGCGGAGGCGCCGTCTTGTCGGCCAAGAGCAAATAGCCGTGTAGCGCACGGCGTAGGTCATCGGCTCGGCCAAGCTCCTTCGGACTCCAAAGCACTGGGGCCGCACTTGGTGCACTGATCGGAGCCGTCTCAGCGTCGACCGTCTGGCTCTGAGCGTCGCCGCGACGTTCGGGTCGGAGAAACTGATAAGCCGACGGACGGCCAATCGCCTGAACCCAGCGATGAAGCTCCTCACGGGAGACGAAGAGTTCGTGGTCCGCCTCACCAACCGGAAGGACATTCAAGGTCTCTGCCTTTGGATGATCGGGATGCTCCTGTTCGCCATTTCGATATTTGCGCCCCATGGCCTCAGCGAACAAAAGTCGTTTGAACACCGGCCGCGCGCCCGCTGGAAGCTCATGGGCTATGTCCCCCAACTTGCTCACCCGCTTTTGAATCACAGGCTCGCCTGCAATCAGGCACGCAGCCTCATGAAGTCGAAAAGTGTCCCAGTAGTCCCAGCCGACAGTCATCAACGCACCCCTTCCGGTGCCCTTCATCAGGAGCCCCAGCGGGCGGGTGAAGGTGACCCGCTTTTCAGCCGCTAAACCTAGCTGGGGCGAAACGTTCAGGCGGCTCTCTTCCGGAGAACCGTCACATTGCTGACACGCCCTTCGGCCGCCGCATCAAAATCGAATGGCACGCCAGCCGTCTCCAAGATGAACCGCTCGACCTGTGCCATGTAAGGCCGAAGTTGGTCGATGGTCCGGGGCTTGTACTTCTCCGACATGCTACCCGGCCGATGGCCCATGATTTGCGCGATGGCGCCTGCCGGGCAGCCCGCGGCCTCGCCCATGAGCGCAAACGTGCGACGCAAGCCATGGATCGTGACGTGCGGGAGCCCGCCACGAGTGAGCACCTCGGCGTGGGCGCTGCGCGGATCGGCGATACGACCCGACTTCGCAACTGGCGCCGCGAAGACATGCGGGTTGTCCGCGACGCGAGGCAGGTTGTGGAGCAGCTGGTGAAGGTACGGCGCGAGAGGCAGCGTCCGTGTGTCGCCAACCTTGTCCGCAATTGTGAGCCGCCCCCAGCGGAAGTCGATGTCGGCCCACTTGAGCGCTGCCAGCTCTTCGCGCCGAGCGCCGGTCAGCAGAAGTCCTTGCAGGTAAGTGCCAGCGGTCGTGTTCCGCAACTGGCCCACGCCCGCAAACCAAGTCTCCAACTGCGCCTCCTCGATTGCGTCAGTGCGCCGGCTCCCAGCGCCTGAGTGAAGCGCGTCTTGTACTTTCGCATCTCGAGCCGCTAGCGGATCGACGATCCCGTCGTACTCGTCCTGAGTACTGCACCAGCGCAGGAAACCCGAGAACATTTGGACGGCGCGCGCCGCCTGCACCGGGCCGCGTTCCGCTTGACGCTGGTGCCACGCGCGCAAGCTCTTCGGATTGATGTCTTTCAGACCGGTCGAGAGCAGCGCCGCGATCGGGCCAGGCAACGTCACGCCCTTGCCCCGCTTCTTTGGCTCGCCACCAATCGACGCCATTTTGTGCAAGTCGACCAGGTAGCGAGGCTTCCATGCTGCCTTTTTCTTGGGCTTCCCGCGGGCCAAATATGTGAGCCACGCTTCGCCGACCGTCACCGCCTGTTGCCGCTCGGCGTCACGCTTCGCCACGTCGGCCGCGACGACCTCGGCCTTTACCTCGCGCGGGTCGCGACCTTCATCAATTTGACGCTGCAGTTCCCTCGACTTGGCTTGCGCGTCCGGGATGCGCCACGCCTGGGCGTCGCCGATCGTGATGCGCAGGCTCTTGCCCTGATAAACGCTCTGGAAGATGAAGGCCGGCGTCCCTCGTGGCGTGGCGCGAAGGCCGAGCCCAGGCGCTTTGCTATCCCATAGGAACGCCTGCGCCTTGTCAGGCGGGCACGAGAAGCCGGCGACGCGCGGCGCTGTGAGTGCAATTTTTGCCATGGAGGGATTCTCTTACATCGGCCCCGGAAGTAACGGAGGATGTAAGAGAATTTTTGATATTCAGATCAACAACGAGGAATCCATGGCGCTAACTCCAAGGCCTTTCCCTCTGTAAATTCACTCGAACATCAACAAAGATCAACAAACATCCATCCACTTATCTGCTCATTCGTAATGAGAAGGTCGGGTGTTCGATTCATCTCTCCGGCACCAAACAAAAGCCCCTGATTCGCAAGAGTCAGGGGCTTTTTGCATTTGTCGGCACAGATCGCAGATGCCTCCCCACCTTCTGCTGCAGCCCGGCCTTCAGTTGGCGTTCTTCTTGGGACGTCCAGCTTTCAGCGGGGACAGCGAATCGACCGCACCATGCAGTTGGGCGTCGGTGAGTCGTTGAAGCGCCTGCAGCCCGGCTCGCAGAAGTTCATTCTTCTTGACGGGCCGCCTGAAACCTAACGCGCGGACCTTGAGGACGGCAATCAGCTCGAAGTCCTGTTCGGGCATTGTGAAATCGTCACGCACGAGCTTGGCTTTGATTTTGGCGTCCGGGGACAGCGTATCGAGCGCTCTATGCAGTTGGGTGTCGGTGAGGGTTGTTGAAAGGGCCTGCAGCCCGGCTCGCAGAAGTTCATTCTTCTTGACGGGACGCTTGAAACCTAGCGTGCGGTCCTTGAGGACGGCTATCAGCCTGAAGTCCTGCTTGGGCATCGCGAAACGGTCGCGCACGAGCTTCGCTCTTGTCTTGGCGTCGTCGCGCACAGCATCGGGCGTGGCTGCGCGGAAGGAGATCGTATTTGCCGGTTCTTCCGCAATACGGGGTGAAACTGGTGGCGGCGCGACCACGGCCTTCACTGCCTTGGCCCTCGAAGGTCCAGCCTTCTTCGCTGTCATCATCTTCTGGGGCAGCGCGGCGGCCTTGACGCCGACTTTGGTCGGTGCCGTCCTCTTGGTCGGTGTCACCTTCTTGGCCGGTGCTGCCTTCCTCGTCGGTGCCGCCTTCTTGGTCGGTGCCGGCTTCTTGGCCGGTACTGCCTTCTTGGCCGGTGCAACCTTCCTGGTCGGTGCCGCCTTCTTGGCCGGTACTGCCTTCTTGGCCGGTGCCGCCTTCTTGGCCGGTGCGGCCTTCTTGGCCGATGCTGCCTTCTTGGCCGGGGCCGCCTTCTTGGTCGGTGCTGCCTTCTCGGCTGATGCTGCCTTCTTGGCCGGTGCCGCCTTGTTGGCCGGTGCTGCCTTCTTGGTCGGTGCCGCCTTCTTGGTCGGTGCCGCCTTCTTGGCCGGTGCCGCCTTCTTGGCCGGCGTCGCCCTTTCTGCCGAGGACGGAGTGACCACCGATTGTGTCGGCACGGGCGTTCGAGACGATGGCGTCTTGGCGGCCGGCTCGCTGGTGGCGGCTACTTCGACACTGGGCCACGGCGCCTTGTTGAACTCCAACACCTCATGAGCCACCAGCACCTCGGCCGGCGGGTTCGATGCCAGTTCCGTTGCGACAGGGATTGCAGCCTCTGCCGGCGGCTGGACCGGCGGACCGACCACTGCCGGCTCGGTTGCGTCGTTGGGCTCGGAAACCGATGGGCCGTTGGTCGCGCTGATGGAAATCATCAAATGTCTCCAAGCAATGATTCAGTGATCGACACGGCATTTTGGTCGCCTTGAGTACCTCCATCAATGGTTTGCGCCCCTCGCATAGGTCCCCATGACGCGTAGAGGCCGAAGCGCGTGGGCTGCGATGGACGCCGATGCACGCGCCATTGCGGTGTCAACCAAGAAGCGGACAACGGCCCTGCCGGACGTGCCGACGGCGGATGAACAGGGTCTCAAGGGCTATGACGCCAACGCGAATGGCGGCTTCCTGGCGCCTGCGGGCACGCCCAGGGCGATCGTCAACAAGCTCAATGCGGAGATCAACGCTGCCCTGAAGAGGCCCGACGTGCGGACCAAGCTGGAGGCTGCCGGCATCGAAATCCAGGGCGGAACGCCGCAGGAGTACGCCGCGCTGATCAAGTCAGACCGCTCCCGAACGTTCAAGCGAAGCGCTTGAAAGCTGCGAATCTGCAAGCGTCTCCAACGCAGCCGCGGTGCAACAACCGCGCGGCGCGGCACGCTGAAATATGTGAAACCAAAGGTGCCCTGCGCCTGCTGTGCGGACGATCCAGTCAGTCGCGTGCACGCAATATGCCGGCTTGCCCATCCATCTTTCGGCCTATTGGCTTGGACTGAAGCTCTCATCAACACTGACCCCGTACTACTACGTGAGGAGGTTTTCATGTTCGATCGACGCACCTTCGCGGCTTGCTGTGTGCTTGCCATCCCGTATGGCGCCTGCCTTGCGCAGACCACGTACACAGCGGACCAGTACTTCGATGACCGCTGGTACATCACGCCCTTCGGTGTCTACGTCCATCCGGACGGTGACCGCAACGCCGACAACGGCTGGGGCGGAGGCTTGTCCATTGGCAAGCCGATCAGCCCCAGCTGGAACATCGAGTTGCGTGGCCAGTACGAGGAGCTCGACGGCAACGTCGGCACCGGCTTTGGCGTCTTCAACAGCACGAACAAGTACAAGAACTGGAGCGGCACGCTCGATGCGCAGTGGTTCTTCCTGGGCCGCCAGGGGATCAACCGCTGGCAGTCGAACAGCGTGCACCCCTATCTCGTGGGCGGGATCGGTGCCATCGACAACAAGGTGGAGAGGGCGTTCGGCATCAACGACAGCCACTCGAGCTTCATGGCCAACGCGGGCGTTGGCATCGTCTGGCCGTTCTCCTCCTGGGGCCGCATGGTGGCCGACGCACGCTACCGCTATGTCGACAACGC